>JBIPNH010000080.1:0-10374 GCA_044373665.1 Bacteroidia bacterium | reverse complement strand
ATATGGTGGTGGATGCACAAGTGGACATGCTATTATGGGACTTTCCAGTTTGCAATGGCCTTCATTAGTTGCAACATGTTGCTTTATGATAGGCGGTATTGTTATGGCCAATTTTATTTTACCTTTTATTTTATCAATACAATTTTAAACAAGAAAAATTATGCAAGAAAAACAAGAATATCAAGTTAGATCAACGGATGCAGTTTGTGTCAATGAAAGTCAAATAAAAGACAAATGGTATAGCAATATCAAGTATCTTATAGTCGGTATCTCTTTTGGTTTCATCTTTGTAAAAGCTGAAATCGTAAGTTGGTTCAGAATACAAGAAATGTTCAGATTTCAATCTTTTCACATGTATGGCGTTATAGGAAGCGCAGTTATTGTTGGAATGATATCAGTTTGGATTATCAAAAAATTTAAAATTAAGTCAATCCAAGGTGAACCAATTGTCATTCAAGATAAAACATTCAATAAAGGTCAAATTTATGGTGCGTTAATTTTTGGATTTGGATGGGCTTTAACAGGAGCTTGTCCAGGACCATTGTTCGCGCAAATTGGAACAGGTGCAACTGTAATTTCAATAACCTTGTTAAGTGCCATTTTGGGAACTTGGGTATATGGCTATTTCAGAGATAAACTACCACATTAATTAATTAGAATATGGAAAACAATAAACAGCCCTTGAATTCGAAAGAAAAGGATTTACTAAAAATAATACAAAGTTTAATTTCGGTTATCTTATTATTTGTTTTTTCAATCGTTGTTGTGTTGGTTTTCTTTATCTATCAACCAGATTTTAGTTCATGGTTTGGAGAAAATGAGGAGGAGAAAAAGAGTGAACAATCTGTCAATGGTATAACAGAATCAACACCACAAGTTCCTCAAGATGATTTTTGGAAACCGGCCTTAATTACAGATGATTTATCACCTGAAATAAAAGCACAAATTGAATATGGAAAAGAATTAATTGTTCATACTTCCAAATATTTAGGACCAAAAGGTTCGGTAAAACCAATCAGCAATGGAATGAATTGCCAAAATTGTCACTTAGATGCAGGAACAAAACCTTGGGGGAATAATTATGGGGCTGTATTTTCTACTTATCCCAAATACAGGGCTAGAAGTGGGAGTAAAGAGGATTTGACCAAAAGAGTGAATGATTGTTTTGAGAGAAGTTTAAATGGGAAACCTTTGAAAGAGGACAGTAAAGAAATGATTGCGATTAAAGCTTACATTGAATTTATTGGAAAAGAAGTTCCCAAAGGCGAAAAACCAAAAGGGTCTGGAATCTATGATTTAGCCTTTTTAGACCGTCCAATTGATCCAATTAAAGGTAAAGTGTTGTATGAAGGTAAGTGTCAAACTTGTCATCAAGCAAACGGTGAAGGGCAAATGAATGCAGATGGTACAGAATATTTGTTTCCACCTTTGTGGGGTAAAAACTCTTATAATCATGGCGCAGGATTATACAGAATGAGCAGAATGGCAGGTTATATTAGATACAATATGCCTCAAGGTGCAAGTTTTGCTAATCCTCAATTGACAGATGAAGAAGCTTGGGACATTGCAGCTTACATTAATTCTCAAGAAAGACCTACTAAAAGTCTGAAAAATGATTGGCCTAAAATTGAAGAAAAGCCTTTCGATCATCCTTTTGGTCCATTTGCTGATAAGTTTTCAGAAGCTGAACATAAATTTGGTCCCTATCAACCAATAGTGGATGCCAAAAAACAAAACAAAAAATAATCTCATGAAAAAAATAATTCTAATCTCTACAGTGCTAATTTCACTTGTATCTATAATAGCATTTACTAACAAAAAAGAAAAAGAACACCGCATTGTTTTTCAATTTACAAATGCAGACACTATACAACAAAAAGCCTTTACCAAACAATTGCAAAATATTACAGACTATTGGCCTAATGTTAAAATAGAAGTGGTGCTTTATAACAAAGGATTGGAATATTTGATGACAGATTTTTCTAAACATATCACAGAAATTGAGGCATTAAAAGCAAAAGGGGTTAACTTTGTTGTTTGCGAAAACACAATGAAACAACGAAAAATAGATAAATCAAAATTCATACAATCTGCAACCTATATTCCTGCCGGAATTATTGAAATAGTAGAGAAGCAAGAACAAGGATGGAGTTATGTAAAAGGAGGGTATTAATATGAAGAATAATAATAGAAGAAATTTTTTAAAGTCTTTAGGGACAATAGGATTAGGTGCTACCTTAGTAGCGCCTATTTCTGCTTTAGCGGACAATGCTAAAAATGAAAATGCAGACAACGCTTATGCCAAAGATGAGGTCGTAAAAGTGAATATTTTACAAACGACAGATATTCATTGTCAAGTTCATCCACACGATGAATTATTTTGGGAAAACAATCAATCCGTATTTAGAAAAACGGGAGGTTATGCCCAAATTACAACTTTACTTAATCAACTCAAAAAGAAACACAAACACACTTTTTCAATTGATACAGGAGATATGTTCCAAGGGAGTGAACTAAGCATGAAAACGACTGGAAAAGCATTTGTCCCAATTTTAAATGCCATGAATTATGATTTATATCTGCCCGGAAATTGGGAGGTGATTTATGGTAAAAGAAGTATGCAAACACTTTTGGGGTCGTTAAATGCGCCTAAAATATGTGCCAATATGTACCATGATTTAGGCGAAGGCAAAAGAGGTGAATTGATATTTCAACCTTACCATATTTGGAATGTGGCAGGTGTTAAAATTGGATTTATTGGCTATACTGATCCATTGGTACCAATCAGACAAAGCCCTAACTATAGCAAAGGGATTCTGTATACCAAACCGGAAGAAAATTTGGCGCATTACGTTGATGTTTTAAAAAATCAAGAACAATGTTCAGCCATTATGATTATTGCACACTTAGGCTTGTCTCAGCAAATTGCTTTGGCAAATATGCCTGAATGTGAGGGTGTTTCTTATATTTTAGGTGGAGATACACACGAAAGAGTAAGAGTGCCTATTCAGTGTAAATATGCCAAAGTTGTGGAGCCTGGAGCATTTGGATCTTTTATCGGCAATTTAGAATTAAGTATTAAAAATGGTGTTTTAATTGGTGATAAGTACGATTTAATAGAAGTAAAAAGCAATACGTTGAAACCCAATAAAGAGGTGCTTTCTATTATTTCCGAAAATGAACATTTATACAAAGAACATATCAATGAAATTGTTGGGTATAGCAAATTGCCTTTATACCGTTATTTTGTTATAGAAAATCCAATTGATACGATGATTGTTGAAGCACTTAAATGGAAGTTTAGTAATGTAGATGTGGTTTTGTCGAATGGATTTAGATTTTGTCCACCGCGTTCCACACCCGACAAAACTGGAAATATCCCAATAACTAACGGTTATTTATTCGACATGCTGCCTATTGATAGCAATGTTAGGATTGGAAAAGTAACAGGTGCACAAATCAGTAAATGGCTCGAAAAAGAATTAAACAATGTATTTGCTAAAGATGCAATGAAGCGATTTGGAGGTTGGGTTGTTAAGTTTGAAGGAATGAAAGTTGAGTTTAAAGCTTTTGCCGAAGAAGGTCAAAGAGTTCAAAAGGTTGAAATTAATGGTGAACCTTTGAATTTAGAAAAAACTTATCAAATATTGGCCTGCGAGAGAGATGGTGATCCTGAAGATATGCTTTGCCGTATGAAAAATGTAAAAGAACCAAAAACGTTACTGAATACACTTCATCAAACCATGAAAGAGTACTTAAAAGCATTTTCTCCTATTTCTCCCGTAGCAAAACATAATGCAGTGGCATTAGATGCCCCTGAAACATTATTAACTCAGGTGTATGGGGTTGACTATACTTTCAGATAAGAGAAAGAGGTAAATTTTAATTAAAATATTTTCTTAGGGTAACTAATGTTACATTCTCTAAGTTATATTCTATAGAAATTTGCACCTAATTTTATGAATATTATTTCTTTTACAAAAGCTTCATTTTTAGTGGTCGTTTTTGTTGTTTCGATTTCCCTTAATGCTCAACACCAAGAAATTAATGAAAAACCTCAGGTTTGGAAAGGTAAACAACATGACAGTTTAAATAAGACTGAAGATAATTTATTGCAAGCATTTAAAAAAGGTCATGCAAGTGGCCACTTTAGGTATTTTTTTATGAATACCCAAAATCAAGGAGAGTTAACAGATTATTTTGCTAATGCTGTTGGAGGAGGATTAAAGTTTGAAACAGCTAAATTTCATAATTTCCAGTTTGGTGTAAGTGGATTTTATATTTTCAATATAGGTTCCTCAAATTTTGCTCACCTTGACCCAAGTACCAGAGCAATGAACCGATACGAAATAGGTTTGTTTGATTTGAATGATGTTCACAATAAGTTTAATTTAGATAGACTTGAGGAGTTGTATCTGAAATACAACTTTAATTCATCTAAAATTACATTTGGTAAACAGCTCATAAATACTCCCTTTATAAATCTTCAAGATGGAAGAATGAGACCAACTGAGGTTGATGCTTTGTGGTCGGATATTAAAATAAGTCCAAAAGTTAAATTAGAAGGGGGGTACGTTTTTCAAGTTTCTCCAAGAAGTACACTAGAATATGCAACAGTTGCAAATTCTATAGGAATTTATCCATCAGGCATAGCCATTGATGGTAAACAGTCTAATTATAATGGAAATTTAGCATCGAAAGGGATTTTTCATTTGGGACTAAATGCCAAAGTTGCCAAAAATTTAAATGTACAAATTTGGGATTTGGTGACAGAAAATATATTCCATTCTGTGTATTTTGAAACCAATTATAAACACACATTAAGTCCAAGTCACGAATTGAACTTTGGGTTTCAGTCGGTGTATCAACATGCATTAAACAATGGAGGAAACGATAGTTTTCATAAAACCTATTTTCCTACTTCCGAAAGAGGATTAACCTTTGGCGGAAGAATTGGGATTAAACACAAAAGATATTCAATAAGTGCCAACTACAACAGAATTACAGCACATGGTCGATATTTAATGCCTCGTGAATGGGGAAGAGATCCCTTTTACACCTTTTTGCCTAGAGAGAGAAACGAGGGTTTGGGAGATGTGAATGCATTGGTGTTAAAATCTTCATTTCAACCCTTGAACTCCAATTTTAAATACAGTTTAGGTGCCGGTTATTTCGATTTGCCGGATGTTAAAAATGTGCGACTAAACAAATATGGGATGCCTTCTTACTATCAAATTAATGCAGATTTAAGGTATCACTTCAAAGGAGAATTAGAAGGGTTTGATTTACAAGTATTGTGGGTGCATAAAATAAATGCCTATTCAGGTTTCTTAGAAAACCGTTTTATTATTAATAAAGTGAATATGAATAATTTAAATGTGATTCTAAATTTTCACTTTTAGTTTCCTAACTCAAACCACTTATTACCCCTTCATCATTGATAAACATGTGTTCTGAAGCAGGGATATTCGGTAGTCCAGGCATGCGCATGATACTGCCCAAAATAGGAATTACAAAACCTGCCCCTGAGGCTATTTCAAATTCTCTTATTGTAATAGAAAATCCTTGAGGTCGTCCCACTAGTTTCTCATTGTCTGAAAAAGATTTTTGTGTTTTTGCCATACATATTGGCAAGTGGTTTAAACTCAATTTGTCAATTTGTTTCAAGTCACTCAAAGCTTTAGGGTTATATTCTATTATACTAGCCCCATAAATTTCCTCGGCAATGGTTTTAATTTTTTCTTTAATACTCAAATTCCAATCATACAAAGGTTTGTATTGGTTTTCGTTTTTTTCAATCTGACTAACGACTGCTTCTGCAAGTTCCATAGTGCCATTTCCACCCAATCCCCAACCTTTGCTTAATACTGCATTTATTCCTAAGTCTGCACACATCAATTTTAATAAGTTAATTTCTTCTTCGGAATCTGTGTTAAAATAGTTGATTGCAACAATAGGTTTTAATCCAAATTTATGAGCATTTTCAATGTGTTTTTCTAAATTAGCAAATCCCTTTTTTACTCTTTCAATGTTTGGGGTATTTAATTCATCTGTTTTTGCACCACCGTGGTGTCTTAGCGCTCTAATAGTGGCAACTATCACCATGGCTTTTGGGTTTAATTGACCATATACACATTTCAAATTTAAGAATTTTTCTGCACCTAAGTCAGCCCCAAAACCAGCCTCTGTTACCACATAATCTGCTAATGATAAGCCCATTTTAGTCGCAATAATTGTGTTTGTGCCTTGAGCAATATTGGCAAACGGCCCACCATGTATAATAGCAGGATTGCCTTCTAATGTTTGAACTAAATTGGGTTTAATTGCGTCTTTTAATAATATAGTCATCGCCTCTTGAACTTTAAGTTGTGAAGCGTAAACAGGTTCATTTTGATAAGTAAAGCCAATAAAGATGTTGCCGATTTTCTCTTTTAAATCTTTTAATGAATTAGACATACAAAGAATGGCCATAATCTCGGAAGCAGCTGTAATATTAAAACCTCCCTGACGCATTACACCGTTTGACTTGGGTCCAACTCCTGTAATAATATCCCTTAAACTACGGTCGTTCATGTCCATCACCCGTTTCCAAACCACAGTTTTTGGGTCTATTTTAATAGGATGATTGGGGTTTTGAATCACATTGTCTATGATGGCAGCTAAAAAATTATTGGCTTTTTCAACCGCGCTAAAGTCACCTGTAAAGTGTAGGTTAATGTCTTCCATCGGAATAACCTGAGAGTATCCTCCACCTGCTGCACCGCCTTTAATGCCAAAAACAGGACCAAGAGAAGGTTCTCTCAATACAGCGATTGACGATTTTCCTATTTTGTTAAGACCTTCATTCAATCCAATAGTCACCGTTGTTTTTCCTTCACCAGCGGGAGTGGGAGTAATAGCGGTTACCAAAATTAAATGGCTGTTTTTAATTTTATCTTGATTGAGGAGCGACAAAGGGAGTTTGGCTTTGTATTTACCATAAAACTCTAAATCATCTTCTTGAATATTTAATTTAGCAGCTATTTCTTTAATTGGTTTTATAGCTACAGATTGCGCAATTTCTATATCAGTCATAAGGGCAAATTTAATGGAATATTTAAATTATCTTCAATTTGATTTTATGATTTCTGTGAATCAATTCTATTGATAATGCTATTTTCTATAATCCCCAATTGGCAAAAAGTTTTTTTGTATATTTGCATGTATGAGTGAACATGCTATTGAACAAGAATTTAATATTACCGGCGAATTACGCCAAAAATTATACGATAACAGTATTGTAAAGAATTATAAGGCAGGCGATATTATATTAGATGAAAATGCAAGCATAAGATCAATTCCTATTGTTACAAAAGGAAGTATTAGAGTAATGAGAAGCGATGATGAAGGCAGGGAAATCTTTCTTTATTACATTAAAGCAGGCGAAAGTTGTATCATGTCTTTTTTGGGTGGAATGCACAACGAAACCTCAAAGGTTAGGGCTGAAGTAGAAGAAGATGCCGAAATATTGTTTTTACCTGTTGAGAAAGTAACCTTGTTTATTCGTGATTATCCGCAATGGTTAGATTATATTTTCAGATTGTATCACAAAAGATTTGAGGAATTGTTAGAAGTGGTGAACGCTATAGCATTTAAAAAAGTAGATGAGAGATTATTATTGCTATTGAGAAAAAAAGCAGATTTAATGAAAAGTAATGTAATATTAGTTTCGCACGAGCAGTTAGCCAATGAATTGGCAACAGCCAGAGTAGTGGTATCTCGACTTTTAAAACAGCTAGAAGATGAAGGCGTGGTAGAGCTGGGGCGCAATAAAATTACGATACTAAAAAAGAGTATTTTGGAAAGATAGGACCTATGTAACCAAAGTAACGTAAAAGATAAAAAACTACAATTAATTTTGTACCATAAAATAAGAATATTATGCAAGTAGAACAAATTTACACAGGATGTCTAGCTCAGGGAGCTTATTACATCACGTCGAATGGTGAGGCTGTAATTATTGACCCACTTAGAGAAACCCAACCTTACATGGAGCGTTTACAAAGAGATGGCGTTCAATTAAAATACATTTTAGAAACTCACTTCCATGCTGACTTTGTAAGTGGACACGTTGATTTAAGTAAAAAAACAGGTGCCCCAATCGTTTATGGACCAACGGCTCAACCCACTTTTGAAGCCATTATTGCTACAGATAATCAAGTTTTAAAAGTAGGCAATATTCAAATTAAAGTGTTGCACACTCCCGGTCATACCATGGAAAGTACCACTTATTTGTTGATTGATGAAAACGGAAAAGACCATGCTATTTTTAGTGGAGATACCTTGTTTTTAGGTGATGTTGGTCGTCCTGACTTAGCTCAAAAAGCGGCAAGTATGACTCAAGAGGATTTAGCTGGTTTATTGTACGAAAGTTTAAATAACAAAATTATGCCATTGGCAGACGATGTTATTGTTTATCCTGCTCACGGTGCTGGAAGTGCATGTGGTAAAAACATGATGAAAGAAACTGTGGATACTTTGGGTAACCAAAAGAAAATGAACTATGCCTTAAATCAACCAAGTAAACAAGCTTTTATTGAAGCTGTTACAGATGGTTTATTGCCACCTCCGGGTTATTTTGGAATGAACGTTGCCATGAACAAATTTGGTTATGACAGTTTCGAAAATGTATTAAACAATGGGTTACGTGCATTAACAGTTGAAGAATTTGAAGTAGCTGCTGAGGAAACTGGCGCTGTAATTATAGATACAAGAACAAATGGTGATTTTGCCAAAGGTTTTGTTCCTCAATCTATCAATATTGGAATTAAAGGTGACTTTGCGCCTTGGGTTGGTGCAATGATTATTGATGTTAAACAACCTATTTTATTAGTTACTAATGTTGGAGAAGAGGAAGAAGTGGTAACAAGATTGAGTAGAGTTGGTTTTGACAATATTCTTGGTCACTTAAAGGGTGGATACGATGCTTGGTTAGCCTCTGGTAAAGAAACGGATAAAGTTAACCGCATTACTGCAGAACAATTTGCACAACAAGTTAAAATTGGGGAATCTAAAATTGTGGATGTTAGAAAAGAATCAGAATATGCCGCAGAACATGTGGATGAAGCCTACAGTATGCCTTTAGCTGACATTAATGAGTGGATAAAAGATGTTAAACCTGAAGAACACTTCTTTATGCATTGTGCTGGCGGATACAGAAGCATGATTGCTGCTAGTATTTTACAAGCAAGAGGATACCGTAATTTTACAGAAGTAGAAGGTGGATTTGCCGCTATTTCTAAAACCAATGTACCAAAATCAGATTTTGTATGTCAGTCAAAAGTTTTAAAACAATCTTAATATTAGGAGGAATTATCGTTATGTTTAATTTTTTTAATAACCTATTCGCTCAGGGTGATAATACCCAATTGCAAACTGCAATTAATGAAGGTGCTTTTTTAGTTGATGTAAGAACACCTGGTGAGTTCGCCGATGGAACAGCCAAAGGTGCTGTTAATATTCCGCTCGACCAAGTGCAAAATCATATAGCTAAGTTCAAAAACAAAAAGCACATTGTTGTTTTTTGTAGAAGTGGCAGCAGAAGTAGTCAAGCAAAAGCCATTTTAGAAAAAAATGGATTTACCAACGTAATCAATGGTGGTACTTGGCAAAATGTAAGTGGTTTAGTTAAATAATTTTGACTGATACACCTTTCAATAAAGACTATTGGGATACCCGTTATCAAGACCATCAAATAGGCTGGGATTTAGGGGAGGTTTCGCCTCCCTTAAAAGCCTATTTCGATACAATAGAAAATAAATCAATAAGTATTTTAATTCCTGGTTGTGGTAATTCATACGAAGCAGATTATTTGCTAAGCCTAGGATTTACTAATGTTACACTGATAGATATTTCCCCAACTTTAGTCAATCAACTTCAACAAAAACACCAAGGAAATGCAGCCATTAAAATTATTGAGGGTGATTTTTTTGAACACCAAGCCCAATATGACTTAATCGTTGAACAAACCTTTTATTGTGCACTTCACCCTTCGTTGAGGCAGAAATATGTCAATAAAATGAGTGAACTGTTAAAGTCTGATGGTTTATTAGTTGGTTTGTTGTTTGCAAGTCATTTTCAAACTCCTGGTCCTCCATTTGGTGGAACAATGCCGGAATATAAAGATTGTTTTGCCGACGAATTTGAGGTTTTGACGATGGAACCGTGTTACAATTCATTTCAAAAAAGACAGGGTAATGAGCTGTTTATTAAATTAAAAAACAAGAATGTTAAAAGATAGAATTTTAAGTCAGTGGAATTTTGCTAGAATAGTAAGATTGGTATTGGGTGGTGTTATTATTGCCCAAGGGGTAATGGTTCACGATTGGGGATTAG
>JBIPNH010000079.1:0-10486 GCA_044373665.1 Bacteroidia bacterium | reverse complement strand
GAATTCAATTAATTTTTTTAATGACAGTATTGAATTTTACAGTTTTTTTAGAAAGTTTGACCAGCTAATTACTCATGGAACAGGAAAACTAAATATAGTTCATTTTGGTGGTTCGCATGTTCAAGCAGATATTTGGACCTCACGCCTGAGGGACAATTTCAATCAATTTATTAATCAAAAACAAGCAGCCCGTGGTTGGATTTACCCTTTCAAAATGGGACTTAAAAACAATAATCCATCCAATTACCAAATCGATTACAAAGGGAAATGGGACGGTTGCCGTGCGGTAAATTATAATTGTTATGGGAATATTGGTTTAAATGCTTTGCAAACCACAACTTACGATAGTTCTTCTGCCTTTTCTATACAGTTATTTGAGTCCAATAGAATAGATTATGTTTTTGACAGAGTTAAAGTTTTTTATCAGCAATCAGAAAATAGTTTTGACTTGGAATTGGATTCTAATTACACTGCCAAACAAATTATCGTAGACAAACAAAATGGTTATGTGGAATTTATATTCGATAAAGTAATGCGTTCGGTTTCATTTAAACTAAACAAGCGCGATTCTACACAAACTAATTTTACACTATTTGGAATGTACTGCGACTTGGATGCTCCCGGTGTGAATTATAATGCAATTGGAGCTAATGGGGCCTCGGTTCCCACTTATTTGAAAAGTAATTTGATGGAACAGCAGATTAAAGCGCTTAAACCGGATTTGGTTATTTTTTCTGTTGGTATAAACGATGCCTTTGCCCCCAATTTTTGCGCCTCGTGTTACGAAAATAATTATTTAACATGGGTTCAAATCATTAAAAGAGCTTCTCCAAATACTGCCATTTTGTTTACAACAAATACGGATAGCTACAAAAAAAATAGAAAAGGAAAGTTTATAAAAAATCAAACAGGTATAGAGGTGAAACAAGTTATGGAAAATTTGTCAAGAAAAGTCAATGGAGGCGTTTGGGACTTGTTTTCAATAATGGGTGGATTAGGAAGTATGGAGTTTTGGGTTAGACAAGGAATGGCAGCAAAAGACCGTGTTCATTTGTCAGGCTCAGGATATAAACTAGTTGGTGATTTAATGTTTAATGCCTTTGTATTAAAGTATTTGGATTATTTAAAAACCCCTATTTCAAAAATAAAGCATGATTGAGTATATACTTACCATATTAAAATCTTTTTTATCTTTTTCGGAAAATAATCCAATCATATTTACCAATATGGATTTTTGGATATTTTTTGTCATTGTTTATGCTGTTTTTACTGTTATTTACAAACAATACAATATCAAAAATTTGTTTTTGTTTTTAGTCAGTGTTTTTTTCTATTACAAAACAAGCGGCTTGTTCTTTGGACTTCTGCTCTTTACAATTACCAACGAGTTTTTAATTGCAAGAGTAATACATCAGTCAAAAAAAGAAGTTCTTAAGAAGTTTTTGTTGGGATATAGCGTGGTGATTAATTTGGGCTTGTTGTGCTATTTCAAATATGCATATTTCTTTACCGACTCCTATAATCAATTGTTCCAAACCAATCACGAAGTGTTTAATTATTTTGCCCATTGGGGAAATGGTTGGTTGAATAATGGAGATGCATTCAGGATAGATAAAATTATCTTACCGGTTGGTATTTCTTTTTATACGTTCCAAACTCTTAGTTATACCATTGACGTTTATAGAAAACGATTAACACCCACTAAAAATTTCTTTGATTTTGGTTTTTACGTTTCCTTTTTCCCTCAATTAGTAGCCGGTCCAATCGTTAGAGCTAGCGATTTTATTCCTCAAATTAGACAACCGTTTTCACTAAGTCGTTATCAATTTGGACTAGCTGTGTTTATGATTTTAAACGGATTGCTCAAAAAAATGGTTGTAGGGGATTATATCGCAGTCAATTTTATTGATAAAGTTTATGCCAATCCTTTTTTATACACAGGATTGGAAAATCTATTGGCTGTAATAGCCTATTCACTTCAAGTATATCTCGATTTTTCGGGCTATACGGATATTGCCATAGGAATTGCCTTACTAATGGGCTACCGACTCAATACTAACTTCAATTCGCCCTATAAAGCAAAGAATGCGGGTGAGTTTTGGAAAAGATGGCATATCTCATTGTCCACTTGGTTACAAGATTATTTGTACATTCCATTGGGTGGAAACAGAAAAGGAACTATTGCCTCGTATGTAATTATTGTAATATTAAGTGTATTTATGGCATTGTTGCTTGAAGCAAGTTGGGTGCTGTGGATAGTGCTTTCTATTGGGTTTGTGTTTTTTGCATTGTCATTAATTTCTGCCGATTTCAAAAAAGCAGTTAATACCAATATCAACCTAATGATTACCATGCTTTTGGGTGGTTTGTGGCATGGCGCAACTCTTAATTTTTTAATTTGGGGAGGTTTAAATGGTTTGGGAATAGTTGTTTACAAATTTTGGCGTAAAATTAGTCCTTATGAAAAAATGAATTCGTTGCCTGTTCATTTTTGGAAAGTATTTAATACATTTGTGTTTATCTCAATTACTCGTATCTTTTTTAGAGCCGAGGATATGACACAAGCCACAGAAGTTATTACTAAAATTTACAGTGATTTAAATTGGCAGTTATTGCCTCGAATTATTGTTGGATACAAAGAAGTTTTTTTGTTGATGACCATCGGATTTGTGGTGCATTGGTTGCCCAAGAAACACAAATGGGAATACAAGAAATTTTTTATTAAATCACCTGTTTGGTTTAAAGTAGCAGTAGTCATTGTTTGTGTTATTTTAATTCAGTTAACCAAATCGGCAGACACTCAGCCTTTTATTTATTTTCAGTTTTAATAGCCTATGAAACTTAAATATTTAAGTCACGGGGTGTTAAAAACAGGAGGTTACAGGCACGAAAAATTTATGTTTGATTCGGTGGTGAATAAGTTGGAATTGCCGCCAAACGAATATCAGATAGTACGCTTACCCAAGCAATTCAATCATTTATTGGCTTATGTCTATTTAATGGTTTGGGGTTTTGTTAAATCCAATGCAGAAATTAATATCGTTGTTTCACGCTTGGCATTATCCGCCCTCTTTAGGAATTGGTTCAATCAAAATCAAGTATGGATTGTGTTGCATAATTTTGATGAAAATGACCAAAAGTCATACTTAATGAAGCGTTATTATTCTTATTTATTTAAACTTTTAAGAAAGGTAAAGCACAATAGATTTAAAGTGATAACTGGTGCTGACTATTGGCAGCAATATTTAACAAATGAACAACATCTTCCCAATGTGAAATTATTCCCCAACCTGTTTGAACCTGAGTTTTATACTAAGTTTCACAAAGAACATAAAAATGCTTGGATTTATTTGGGTCAATATAGTGCCAAAAACCACGAGGATATTTATCGCTTAGCAAAAGTTTTAACACAAGACGGTTACTATTGCTATTTCAGTACCCTAGATTCTTCTTTAGCCAAACCTTTTAACGGGCAATTTGAGATTATTTATTTCCATAGTTTTAATGATTATTTAGACCAAGTTTCAAGGTCAATGTGTACCGTTTGCTTAATTAAAGTTAATGAAGGATGGAATAGAGTTGCTTATGAGAGTATGCTTATTGGTACTCCGGTAATTGGATATGGAAATGGTGGATTAGGAGAGCTTTTGAAAAAAAGCCACAGTATTATTGTTCAAGACATTGATGAGGCATATACGTGTATTAAGGCTTCCTTATTCATGTTGCCTGAGTCTTCTTTTTTTCAAGACTATCACACCAACAAAGCGCAAGACTACTTAAAGCAAGTAATGCAATAAAAGGATTTCAGGATGTCTTTTGTTTAAGAAAGATGTTTTACCGCCAATTCAGCAATTGTTTTTCCAATAGAAAGTGAACTTGTAGCAGCAGGACTAGGAGCATTAAGTACATGGATTTGTCCAGGTAATTCTTTGATATAAAAATCATCAATTAAGCCACCGTTTTTATCACATGCTTGAGCTCTAACACCTGCGCCTCCTGTAACTAAGTCGTCAGAATTAATACTAGGCAAAAGTTTGCTTAAGGCTTTTGTAAAGGCATTTTTATTAAATGACCTGTACATTTCCCCAAATCCTGTTTTCCAATATTTAGAGGCTACTTTTATAAAGCCCGACCATGTTAAAGATTCCCATAGTTCGGCAATATTAATTTGTGATTTCTTGTACCCTTCGCGTTTAAATGCCAAAACGGCATTTGGTCCTGCTTCAATTTCTCCATCTATTCTACGAGTAAAATGAACACCTAAAAAAGGGAAGTTAGGGTCGGGAACCGGGTAAATTAAATGTTTTACCAAAAAGCGTTTGTTAGGTTTTAGTGCATAGTATTCTCCTCTAAATGGAATAATTTTCATGTCCAAGTCAGGGATGGTGTGGGCTGCAATTTTATCACAATATAAGCCTGCACAATTGATAATTAATTGGGTTTCAATTTTCCCTTTCACTGTTTCAACAATGATAGAACCTGATTTTTTCTTAACATTGATTACCTTATTATTGAACCTAACATCGCCTCCTAATAATTCGAAATTTTCTTTCATTTTATTAGCAACTACTTTGTAGTCAACGATTCCAGTTTGTGGAACAAAAATACCTTTAATGCCATAAGTATAAGGTTCTATTGCCTTAATTTCATCTGCATTGATATAGTGTATGCCTTCTAAACCATTTTCTACTCCTCTGTTGTAAATAGCGTCCAAAGCATTTAACTCATTTTCGTGAGTTGCAACTATAATTTTACCACACAAGTCAAATGGGATGTTATTTGCTTTGCAAAATTCTATCATCATGTGGTAACCATCGATACAGTTTTTGGCTTTTAAACTGCCTGGTTTATAGTAAATTCCACTGTGAATAACGCCACTGTTATTGCCTGTTTGGTGAGCGGCTACTTTGTTTTCTTTTTCAAGAACTATAATATTGAGTTGAGGTTGTGCTTTTTTTAATTGGAGTGCAGTAGCAAGTCCTACTATTCCTGCACCAACTATAGTGACATCAATTTTTGACATTTTATAAGGGTTTTAAATCGTTGCTTTGTTCTTTAGTTTCAAGTTTAGTTTTTAGTTCTTTAATTATTTTTTCTTGACTCTTAGCGTATTTTCGGAAAGGGATAATAGCTGAAATGCCAATCGCTATACCTGTTGTAAAACAAAGTAAAAACAAGATGACTAATGGGGCGTTAAATTCCCAAAAAAATACTTTTACCAATGTAGAATTGCTGTTTTGTAAAGCAAAAATAACAACGAGTAAAGTCGCTGTCAAACCGATTACTATTTTAAATAAAGAATAGTTTGATGGAGGCGTATTTTCTGTCATGCTGCAAAGATAGTCGATTGATTAATTATTTTTCAATCTTAATATCAAAGTCAGTTTTTGGGGTTAGTCGATTGAGTAAATGCAATCGCCTTTGGTTTTGTTTATGATATTCTTTGAGTTTGTAGCAATGATGAATTGAGTGTCAGGGCGCAATTCTTGCAAAGTTATAAGCAACTGCTTTTGCCAATCTTTGTCCAGTCCTGTTTCAGGCTCGTCCAAAATAAAGACAGTATTTTTGGGTTTGTTTTTTTCGCTTATTGCAATCAGATTAATAAGGATAGAAATGATTCTTTTTTCCCCATCCGAAATATCACTAATTGAGCCAATTTTTCCACTGTTAAAATGAATGGTCATTTTGCCACTTTTGTCAATGTCAAGTCGCTTGTGTTTTGTTTCCAAAAAAGCATTTACACTCGACTTAATTTGATGGACAGGCGAATTTAATTTTTCAATTTCTTTTTGGTAAGAGATGTTGAAATGAATAATGTCGTTAATCCTCTTTAATTGCGGTTGATTTTGAAACCAAGTTTGATACAAATGAAGGGTTTCAAAATTTATTTTTGCTTTATTGTTGTTTTTCTCTACTTCTAAAATGTTTCGTTGAACAACTTCCAATTGATCGAAAAATGCATTGACATGGTCAAGAAATCCAGTTAAGTTAAAATTTTCGAAAGCTTCTATCGCTTGTTCTCTTCTGTTTTTCAAACTGTCATAATCAGGAATAAAATCCAAGTCATGTTGTTCCAAAAATTCGAATGAATTTAACAAAACTCTATTTTTGAATTCTTGATTGATGATGGGTTTTTTAAGTTTGATTGTTTGAGTGTGTTTTTCGATACTTTCAACCAAATGATACAAGCATTCTTGCGAGTCTATTAAGCTGTAATTGATGTAATTATCTAGTGGGAATTGGTCGTAACGCCTTTTAAAAATAAAGTTATTACGCATTTTAGATAAGAAAGAACCTGCTAAATTAGGTGAATTAAAAGAAGTAAAAATAGTAGAACCTGCTGATTTTATGTTTCTTACAACCTCTTGTTCTAGAAAAGAAGATTCTAACTGATTCTTTCTTTCCTCGTTCGATTCAAAGTCTAATTGATTGTTGTAGGTGAATTTGGTAAAAACACCCTCAATTGAATTGTGATTTTGTTCGGTATATGAAATTTTAAATTCAGAATCATTACTTTTATTGAGAGCAATAGTAACCGTTTTGTTGCTTGAATTTAATAATTCTAACGATAATGAATCAAAGTCAATAGAATTTAAAATAGAATAAGAGGGAGTTGTAAGAGCGCTAATTAATTTCAATAGCGTTGTTTTCCCAGAACCATTACTACCTAAGATGAAAGATATATCCTGCTCAAAAGCCGCGTCTATATTGATATAGCCGTGTATATTTATTGCTTTGAACTTATTAATTTTCATAAAAAATGAAGTATAAAATACTAGAATCTGATTTAGTTAGGTCTGCAAAAATAAGATTTTATGCTTAAAAACAAATAAAAAAATAAATTTTTTTTATAAAGGAACATCAATTTAATAAATAAAAAAGCCCCGATTATGAGTCGGGGCTTTGTATTTTGGTAATTTTAAGTATTTAAACTTAGTACATGCCACCCATGTCTGGAGCGCCATGTGAATGAGGTGCTTCTTTTTCTTTAATTTCTACCAAAGCACATTCTGTTGTTAAAATCATACTTGCAACTGATGCTGCATTTTCTAAAGCTACTCTGCTTACTTTAGTTGGGTCGATAACACCTGATTTAATTAAATTCTCGTATTGTTCAGTACGGGCATTGTAACCGAAATCATCTTTGCCTTCTTTTACTTTTTGAACAATGATTGAACCTTCACCACCTGCGTTTGTAATAATTTGTCTCAAAGGCTCTTCTAAAGCTCTTTTTACAATGGCAATCCCTGTATTCTCATCTTCAGTTTCGCCTTTCAATTTTTCTAAACTTTCTAAAGCTCTGATGTAGGCAATTCCACCACCTGGAACGATTCCTTCTTCTACAGCAGCTCTTGTTGCATGTAAAGCATCATCAACTCTGTCTTTTTTCTCTTTCATTTCAATTTCACTAGCAGCGCCTATGTATAATACAGCAACTCCACCTGCTAATTTTGCAAGTCTTTCTTGAAGTTTTTCTTTGTCATAATCGCTAGTAGTGTTTTCGATTTGCGCTTTTATTTGTGCAATTCTAGCTTTAATTGCTGCTTTATCGCCAGCACCACCAACTATAGTTGTGTTGTCTTTGTCGATAGTGATGCTTTCTGCTCTACCTAAATCTTCCATTGTAGCATCATCTAATTTTCTGCCTTGCTCTTCACTAATTAAAGTTCCACCAGTTAAAATAGCAATGTCTTGTAACATTTCTTTTCTTCTGTCACCAAAACCAGGCGCTTTTACTGCAGCAATTTTTAATGAACCTCTGATTTTGTTTACAACTAATGTCGCTAATGCTTCACCTTCTACTTCTTCACTGATAATAACCAATGGTTTACCTGTTTGAACTACTTTCTCCAAAATTGGAAGCAAATCTTTCATGCTGCTAATTTTTTTGTCGTATATCAAGATGTAAGCACCTTCTAAATCAGCAATCATTTTTTCGCCGTTAGTAACAAAATATGGAGATTGGTAACCTCTGTCAAATTGCATTCCTTCAACAACATCAACCGTTGTGTCAGTTCCTTTTGCTTCTTCAACAGTTATAACGCCATCTTTACCAACTTTTCTCATTGCCTCAGCAATTAATTTACCAATAGTGCTGTCGTTGTTTGCGGAAATAGTAGCAACTTGTTCAATTTTGTTGTTGTCGTCGCCAATTTCTCTTGATAGTTTTCTTAAAGATTCTACAGTTGCAATAACAGCTTTTTCGATACCTCTTTTTAAGTCCATCGGATTAGCACCTGCAGCAACGTTTTTAATTCCTGTTGTTACAATACTTTGAGCTAAAACAGTTGCGGTAGTTGTGCCATCACCTGCTAAATCAGCAGTTTTGCTAGCAACTTCTTTTACCATTTGTGCACCCATATTCTCGATTTCATTCTCAAGTTCTATTTCTTTTGCAACAGTTACACCGTCTTTGGTAATAACTGGAGAACCGTATTTTTTGCCGATTACAACATTTCTTCCTTTAGGACCTAATGTTACTTTTACTGCATTCGCCAAAGCGTCTACACCACGTTTTAATCCCTCACGTGCTTCTATGTTAAAATGGATTGATTTTGCCATATTTTTTTGATTTTTTGTTTTTGAATTTAAATTTATTTGATGAATGTAAAGAACATTAAATGATAGCGAAAATATCGCTTTCTCTCATGATTAAATAATCTTTTCCCTCTACTTGGATTTCTGTTCCTGCATATTTACCATACAATACTACATCGCCTGGTTTGCATGTCATAGGCTCATCTTTTTTGCCTGTTCCAACAGCTACAACAATTCCTTTTTGAGGTTTTTCTTTTGCTGTGTCTGGAATAATAATTCCTCCTGCTGTTTTTACTTCGGCTGCTGCCGGTTCTACTAAAACTCTGTCTGCTAATGGTTGAATATTCATATATTTATAATGATTTGAATGATTGTAACAACATATTGTCACTAAGTGTGCCATTTTATTATTTATGCCATTTTTTCGTTTCCTAGGTGTCAAAAAGCCAAAATGTCATGTTTTGATTTTATTATTTTTCTAAATAATTAATTTTTCTGTGTTAATCTTGTGTAAAACCAAAATGAAGTAACTGTTACTTTTGTAGCCTAATTTTTTCAATAATACACAAAACGTCATTTTTATGAATAATCAAGAACCAAAAGGTATTCTAATACCTGTGGGGGGGGCTGAGGACAAAGGAACGGATCTGGAATTAGGAATTATTTCTCGGAATAATCTAAATTTCATGGAAATTGGTATCCTCAAAAATATTGTTAATGAAATAGGAAACAATGACGCAAGAATTGAGGTCATTACGACCGCTTCCCAAATTCCTGATGAAGTTGGTGAAAATTATATTGATGCTTTTTCTAAGCTAGGTTGCCAAAATATTGGTCACATGAAAATTCGAAATCGCGAGGATGTTATGCAAAAGGACTATTATGAACGCCTAAAAGCATGTGATGCAATTATGTTTAGTGGTGGCAACCAATTGCGACTTACTTCTATTTTTGGCGGAACTGAGTTTTTGGAGTTGTTAATTGAACGATATTACAACGAAAGGTTTGTTATTGCAGGGACGAGTGCCGGTGCTATGGCCATGAGTAATACCATGATTTATCAAGGAAATGCTAGTAATGCCCATTTGAAAGGTGAAGTTAAAATAACGACAGGATTGGCATTTGTGAAAGATGTAATCATAGATTCTCACTTTAATAAAAGAGGTCGATTCTCCAGATTAGCGCAAGCTGTGGCAAGTAATCCATCTGCTATCGGAATTGGTTTGGGTGAAGATACAGGCGTAATTATTAAAAAAGGCTACGAAATGGAAGCTATCGGTAGTGGTGCTGTTGTAATTGTAGACGGTCGCCATATTAGACACAATAATATTGCAGATATTGAAGAAGGTACTCCTATCTCTGTTGAAAATATTATAGTTCATATTATGGAAAAAGGGAATCGCTATAATTCCAAAACAAAGGTATTTGAAGCAGCTAACGTAAACGTTGTAGAGTAAGATTATCTTAACAATGTTATGGTTCCTTTTAAATTAAAGAACTTTCCATTTTGTGCTTTGATGCTTGCCATGTACAAGTAGATGCCTTCCATACAAAGTTCTTGTTTGTATTTGCCATCCCAAGAAGGGCTTTCTCCTGTTTCGTCAAACAATTTTTCACCCCAACGATTGTAAATTTCAATTTTAATCCATTTCAAATTTTCGCCTTCTATTTTAAAGACTTCATTTAAATTGTTACTATTTGGAGAAAATGCTGAAGGGATGTAAAAAACAGGGTCTGAACATGGTTGTATTTTAATACTGTCTGTGTCTTCTCCGCATATATTTGTTACTTTTAATCTGTAAATGACAGGTTCCTTGATGCTTAATCCATTACTTAAGTTAATATAAGGTGTCTTCTGTCCGGTGCTCCACTCATATAAAACAGGGGTGTTTACAATTGAATTAATTTGATAATTAATCCTACAAGGAATGGTGTCTCCGGCTAATGT
>JBIPNH010000078.1:0-10492 GCA_044373665.1 Bacteroidia bacterium | reverse complement strand
CTCGTGAAATTTTGAAAAAATGTACTAGCAAATACGAAAAAAAATAAATCATTTTGGAACTTATACATTTTAATAATGAACATCTGTTCATAGGTAACTTTGGCCATTTTGCAGTGGTTTTGTCCTTTGTGGCATCTTTAATCTCTTTTGTTTCTTATGCAATTTCTGTAAATCACAAGGATAGTGCTTTCCTTAAGTTGGGAAGAATCATGTTTTATTTACATTCGGTTGCTGTGGCAGCCATCTTCTTTTCGCTATTTTATATTATCCATAGCCATTATTTCGAGTATCAGTATGCCTATCAGCATTCGTCAACCGACTTACCTATCTACTACATGATTAGCTGTTTTTGGGAAGGTCAAGAAGGTAGTTTTCTACTTTGGATGTTTTGGCATGCCTTTTTGGGAATTTTGTTGATATTCAAAATCAAAGATTGGGAAGGTCCTGTAATTGCTGTAATAGCCTTGGCACAAGTTATTTTGGGAAGTATGTTGCTAGGATTCGAATTTGGCGATGTTAAAATAGGCAGTAGTCCATTTGAACTCACTCGTGAGCACAATCCCGAAATGTTATTGATACCTATTATTGAATCAATAGGTAAAGAAAATTATTTAAAAATATACAAAGAAGGAAATGGTCTAAATCCATTATTGCAAAATTATTGGATGGTCATTCATCCTCCAACTTTGTTTTTTGGATTCGCTGCTACTATCATTCCTTTTGCTTTTGCTTTCGCTGGTCTTTGGACCCGTCGTCTTAGAGAGTGGATGGTGCCTGCTTTGCCTTGGGCGCTTGTTGCTGTTATGGTTTTGGGTACAGGAATTATAATGGGTGGCTATTGGGCTTACGAAAGTTTGAGCTTCGGTGGTTACTGGGCTTGGGACCCTGTAGAAAATGCTTCCTTAATGCCGTGGCTGTTGTTAATAACCGCCACGCATTTGTTGATGATTAATAAAGTGACTGGGAAATATCCGGTGCTAACTTTTATTCTTACAGTGTTCTCGTTTTTCATGGTTTTATACGCAACCTTCTTAACACGAAGTGGAATTTTAGGTAATGCAAGTGTTCACTCTTTTACCGACTTAGGTTTGTCTGGACAGCTAATTATATTGCTATTTTCATTCATCTTTTTATTATATGCCATCAGTTTTAATGGATTCAAAAAAGGACTTGTTTTCTTCATTCTCTCTTTTGGTGGGATGATGGTGGTTGCACTTTTCCCTTTCAAAGTTGATTCAGCAATCATCAGTTCTATTGGTGCATTGGTGTTATTGGGGTCAACATTCTTTTTTGTTAAAAATTTGTTTAGCTTGTATGGAACACAACTTGAAACCGATAAATTGTACAGTAGAGAGTTCTGGATGTTTGTGGGAAGTATGGTGCTTATGTTGTCTGGTTTGCAAATTATAACCATGACCAGTGTGCCAGTTTTCAATCAATTGTTTGGAAGTACAATGGCCTCTGCAGGGGAAGCTTATTACAATAAAATTCAAATTTGGTTTGCTATACCTATCGTCTTTTTGACAGCTGTAGGTCAGTTTTTTAAATACAAAGATTCAGACAAAAAAAGAGTGTGGGAATACATTGCTAATTCTTTGTTGATTTCTATCATACTTGCTATAGGAGCCTTGTTCTTGTTTGATATTTGGGAATTCAAATACTTGCTTTTAATAATTGGAGGTTGTTATGCAATGGTTGGTAATATTCATTACATTCACAAAGTACTTAAAGGTAAAATAAAATTAGCCGGGGGCGCTATTGCTCACGCTGGTTTTGGTCTTATGATGATTGGTGTAGTTGTGTCTTCGGTCAATAAAAAAGTGCTGAGTGTCAACAACACTGGTGTTGGCTATTTTTCGGAAACCAATGCCGAAGGTGGAAAAGACCAAAATGCAATATCCAATAACCGTGAAAATGTTCTGTTAGCCAAAGGGAAACCCGTGCTTTTTGGGAATAATACACTCAAAGCTACTTTTACTAAAACAGAGGAAATTTCGCCTAATAAATACTTCGAAGTTCAATATCAATATTTAGACAAAGAAGGTAAGGTGAAAGACCAGTTTGTTCTTAGACCAAATATTCAAGACAATAAAAAAATGGGTCCTGTGGTTAATCCAGATACCAGACACTACCTCACTAAAGATATTTTTACCCATATCACCTTTGAGAGTAGTATGGAAAATTTTGAAGAAAAAGAATTTGATAATTTTAAAACGGATACGGTTTCTATAGGACAAACATTTACGACCGATGATGCCAATAGACAATTAACCCTTCGTAAAATTAATGTATTGTCTAACCCTAGCGAGGTGGAAAAATTACACTTGCAAGCAGAGATTGTAATTAATACAATTGGTGATACTTTTATTGCACGACCAGAATTTATAAGTGAAGATAAAATTAGAATTAAAGAGTCAGTTATCGAAAAAGCAGGTGTAATGGTGGTAATGGACAGAATAATCTCTGACAAAGACAAGCCAGGTGAAATGAAGTTTATCATTACTTCAGCAACCCGCAGACCTAAGTTGGAATACATTATTCTGAAAGCAATAGAATTTCCATACATCAATTTGCTTTGGGGTGGAACCGTTATAATGGTTTTTGGATTTTGTTTGGCAATTTTCCAACGTTTCAAAGAATCAAAAAGACATTCAAAACGATTAGATTAATAATAGATTGACCGCTTTGCCATTAAATATAGAACAAGTTACTATTATTGGCTCAGGAAATGTAGCGAGTTTTTTTGCTAACTTATTTCAACTACATGGAATAAAAATCAAAAACATCGTAGCTCGGAATGAAATAAAGGGAATTGCTTTAGCCCAAAGAGTTAATGCCACCTTCAGTTCAGTAATGCCAACCTTTAATGAAAATGATTTGGTCTTAATTTGTGTTAAAGATGATGCTATTGCCTCTGTTTCTCAAACAATAAATGGAGGATTGGTTTGTCATACCTCAGGCGCACAATCTATTAATACACTTCAAAATCAAAGTAATTTTGGCGTTATTTATCCCTTTCAATCCATTTTAACGAATAGTTCAGTCAGTGAAATAAAGTTCCCTTTTTTTATTGAGGCAGATTCAGTTAATACTTTTGAAGCAATTCAGGGGTTTTTGAAAGTATTGCCTATACAAACAGTTTCTGTTTCCTCTGATAACCGATTAAAATACCATTTGTCTGCGGTTTTTGCCAATAATTTCTCGAATGCAATGTTGTTAGCAGCTCAAAAAATATGTAATGAACATCAATTAGATTTTAATTATTTGCATCCTTTGATTTCACAAAGTATTCAACAAGCACTGAGATTTGGTCCAAAAAATGCTCAAACAGGACCTGCCAAAAGACAAGATGTGAATACGATGGATTCACATCTTCAATTATTGGAAAATAATGAGCCTCTTTATGAGTTGTATAAAGTAATGAGTGGGTTTATAAATAAGGAGTTTAATTCATAAAAAGTTAACCACTGAGAACCGATTTAACCACTCCCGAGTATTTCGGGAGGGCGCTTAGGGGATTTAACCACAGAGGGCGCAGAGAGACCACAGAGAGCACAAAGGGAACCATAGAGAGTTAGTGAGGACACAGAGATGCTCTTCGAGCATTGGAATAATCAGAGAGGGTTTGGTGAGATGAAAACAGAGAGAATACAACAAGAGTAAAAATACCTCCAGAGGAGGTAAATATTAATAGCCTCGGGTTTTAACCCGAGGTTATGTATATACACACACAATCTTTTTTGGCGATTTTTTTGCTTTTCCTTCGCAAAAAAAATGACAAAAAAATCTCTACGTAGCATTTTTTTATGAGGTTTAACCACTCCCGAGTATTTCGGGAGGGCGCTTAGGGGATTTAACCACTCCCGAGTAATTCGGGAGAGCGCAGAGAAAACACGGAGAGCGCAAAGGATCTATAGAGAATTTATGAGGACACAGAGATGCTCTTCGAGCATGGGGATTTAACCACAGAGAGTGAAAAGATGGCTTAAGTATTAACAATTCAAACGGGAGTCCGCAAAGTAAAATTTACAGAAGGAAAGAATGTAATGTTTTAATGGGTTAAAGGTTTTTTTCATTGATTGGCCTTAACTTGTAGTTACACTTTTTGTTGATTTTACTATTAGATTAAATAATCATTAATCACGTTAGAATATTCATTTTGCCAATCAATTTTATTTTACTTTTGTTGCCTATAATTTAAATTCCATGGCAGGACCAAGACAAGACCGAGATATACCAAAAGTGAAGATTAACAAAGAGTCTATCAAAGAGATTCTTTTTGTCTTTAAATACTTAAAACCATACAATAGTTACTTTATTGGAGGTCTTATCTTTATTTCCCTTAGTGCCATCAGCACATTGGCTTTCCCTTTTTTAATGGGTAAAATGATTGATTCTGTTTCTAATAAAAACATTTCAACTTCTTTAACCCAAATCAATCAGTTAGGAATAATGGACCACCTTAAGTCAGACAATTGGTCGCTCAACATGGTTCTTTTGCTTATTTTTATCCAATTAGGTGTACAAACCATATTCTCTTTTATGAGGGTTTACTTGCTTACTAAAGCTGGAACAAATGCAACGGCTGATTTAAGAAGAAACTTGTATGCACAACTCATTTCTTTGCCTATGTCCTTTTACAGTAGCCGAAGAGTAGGTGATTTAAGTAGTCGTATTTCTGCCGATACAGGACAAATTCAGGACACGGTTTCTTTTGTGTTTGCTGAGTTTCTTCGCGGTTTGTTAACCTTGGTTTTTGGTTTAACTTTTATATTCTCTATTTCATGGCAATTGGCTTTAATTATGTTGTCTGTGGTTCCATTTATTGCCATTAGTGCGGTGGTTTTTGGTGCAAAAATTAGGAAAATGAGTAAAATGGAAACGGATATGTTGGCAGACAGTGGAACAATGGTTCAGGAAACCTTGCAAGGAATAGGGATTGTTAAAGCCTTTACTGCCGAAAAAATTGAAGTTGGGCGTTACCAAAATATCATGAGTAAACTGGTTGAGTTTGCTATTAAAAGTGGTACTTACCGTGGAGTTTTCGTTTCTTTTATCATTTTTAGTGTTTTTGGTGCTATTAGTTTTGTGGTTTGGTATGGTTCAGGAATGGTTATTGATGGGCAATTACAAGTGGGTCAACTTATGAGTTTTGTTATTTATAGTGTTTTTGTCGGTGGAACCTTAGGTGGTTTTGCCGATATGTTCGGACAGTTACAAAAAACAATTGGTGCAACTCAAAGGGTGAGAGAACTGATGGTGATGACAGGTGAATCAAATCAACTTTCTACAGACAAAGTCGTTATAGAAGGGGACATAGCCTTTAATCATGTCGATTTTTCATATGCATCGCGAAGTGAATTGCAAGTATTGAATGACATTAACTTTAAGGTCAAACAAGGACAACAAGTGGCATTAGTTGGTGGAAGTGGAGGTGGAAAAAGTACAATTGCAGCCTTGTTAATGCGTTTTTATGACGTTAGTGCTGGTGAAATTTTAATAGATGATAAACCAATCGAAAGCTATTTGTTAACAGATTTAAGAAAACATATTGCTTATGTACCCCAAGATGTGATGTTGTTTGGGGGAACAATTTATGAAAATATTTTGTACGGAAATCCAAATGCAAATAAAGATGAAGTGATGGAAGCTGCTAAAAAAGCAAACGCTTTAGATTTTATATTGTCATTTCCTGATCAGTTCGAAACCAAAGTTGGTGAAAGAGGAATTCAATTGTCGGGTGGACAGAAACAACGAATTGCCATAGCTAGAGCAGTTATCAAAAATCCATCGATTTTGATTTTAGATGAAGCGACAAGTGCCTTGGACAGTGAAAGTGAAAAATTAGTTCAAGCAGCTTTGGATAATTTGATGCAAGACAGAACAAGTATTGTTATTGCTCATAGACTAAGCACTATTAGAAATGCCGATTTAATCGTTGTGCTTGATAAAGGTTCAATTGTGGAATTGGGAAAACACGATGAACTCGTTCAAAAAGAAAACGGCTATTATCGCAACTTAAATGCCTTACAACTCAATTAAAATTAGAACATTAAACTCAGTTCAATACTGAAATTTCTGTTTTGATGAGTTCCGTCTTTAAAGCGAGGAGCAATGGTTGAGTAATTATAGTTTTCATTGTCAGGGTCAGGATTGTCGGTTCTCTCTTTAAAAACATTAGAGTAATTGTTAAGCAATCCCGGTTTAACTGTTAGTTGAAATGCCATGCCGTTTGGAATATTTTTTCTAATACCAATAACGGGTGCGACATCAATTTTTTTGAAGGGTAAATCATTTTTAAAGCTTCCTCCAAATCGGCCAAAGCTTTCGTTGATATTGTTTCTAAACATGTAGCTAAACTGACCACCGGTTAACAAAAAATAACCATTCTTCTTTGATTTGGCTATTTTGTATGCATACATAACCGGTAACTCTATGTATGAAAGTGAAATTTTGCTAAAAGTAGTGTCCGTAAAATTGTTGAATTTACTGCCTTTTATAGTGAAATTAAGTTCCCATTGCAGTTGTTTGTTTTTCTTTTTGTTTAGGTCGATAATGTTGTAAACGCCAACTCCAAAACCGTATCTTGGGACTTTGTTATCGAATGCATCGCCTCTAAACGTGTGTGCGCCCAAAGTGAATTTAATACCCAATTTGGTTTTTGTTTTTTCTTCTGTGTCAATGTTTTGCTGCTGAAGTGGTGCTTCAATTTCCTCTTGAGCAACAAGTGCCGAAAAGCTCATTAATAATAAAGATAAGACAAGTTGTTTCATTCTATTTTTTTACCTTTTAAAGCATTACCAATTGCATGATCCATTAATCTTTCTGCAAATGGTCTTGTTAAGTTGTTTAAACGTTCAATTTCTAATTTTATTGTCTCCTCATCCTGATGTTGAATGGCCTCCTGAAGTTTTTTAATTTGTGAAATGGTCGAAATGGCTTCTGATTCTTCAACCACCTCGCGGTTGGAATAGATCAGTTTGTTGCATTGGTATATCAATTGTTCCGCTTCCGACTGCGTTTCTCTTAATTGCCTTTTTTTAATATCACTTTCTGCATTTTTTAGTGCTGATAAAAGCATGTTTTCTACTTCAGTGTCGGTGAGTCCATACTGAGGTTTTATGTCTATTTGTTGCTTTACTCCCGAACGTAATTCTGTAGCCTCCACTTTTAAAATACCATCAGCATCAATGAAAAATTGAATGTCAATTTTAGGTAATCCGGCAGGCATCGCAGGAATATTTTTCAAAATAAATTCTCCCAATTTTCTATTGTCCTCTACTAAATCACGCTCGCCTTGATACACGGAAACTTTGAGCTGACTTTGCCCATCCACTGAAGTCGTGTATTGACGTCCTGCTTTACTCGGGATTTTTGAATTTCGAGGGATAATTGTATCCATCAATCCTCCTATGGTTTCTATACCCAAACTCAATGGGGTAACATCTAATAAAAAAACATCTTTTCTGTTCCCCGCTAAAATATCAGCCTCAATTGCAGCACCCAAAGCTACTACCTCGTCAGGGTGAATTTGGTTGTTGATTTTTGAAAATGAAAATAATTTGGCAACCTCGCTAAGCACAAATGGTGTTCGGGTGCTACCGCCAACCATTACAACTTCATGGATTTCGCTCAACTGAATGTTGGCGTCTTTAATAGCTTGTTCACAGGCGATTATTGTTTTCTTTAATATCGCTTGGATAATGGAATTAAATGTTTCAATGTCTATTGTAAAGGTATATGATTCCTGATTGATTTCAATAGTTTCGGAAAAAACTGGATTTGAACTCAAGTGTTTTTTGGCTTTTTCTGCTAATAATCTGAGCTTTTGATACAACTGTTTGTCTTTTTCTATTGATTCTAATTCTAAATGATGAGTGCTGAGCCAGTGAATTAACAAAGCTCTGTCAAAATCATCTCCACCTATGTGTGTGTTTCCATTGGTTGACAATACTTCAAAAACCCCATTTTCAATATTTAACAAAGTAATATCAAATGTGCCACCCCCTAAGTCATAAACGGCTACTGTTTTAGACTCTTCGCGGTTCAATCCTATGCCATAAGCCAAACTTGCCGCAGTAGGTTCGTTGATGATTCGCAATACATCTAAACCCGCTAATTTGCCGGCATCTCGTGTGGCTTGTCTTTGACTGTCATTGAAATAAGCCGGAACAGTAATGACTGCTTTACTGATTTTTTCATCCAATATCCTTTCTGCACGTTCTTTTAAGTGACTTAAAATGAATGACGAAATCTCTATTGGATTGTAAAGTTTATCATTAATAGAAATGTTTACTAAATGATTAACAGGATCTTCGTGAAGTTGATATCCCAATTGACTCTTTTCGGGTAACACATCTTGGTATGATTTTCCTAAAAGACGCTTCACGGAATAAACAGTATTTTGTGGTTCTGAGGTTATGAAGGTTTTAGCTTTTTCTCCAACAGTAATTTGATTAGGTAGAATGTGAACTATAGAAGGAACAATACTTGATGATTGGTCGCTCATACAGTATGGTTGGCTATTTTCTGGATTAACAAAGGCTACTAAGCTATTTGTAGTGCCCAAGTCAATGCCTATAACTGTTTCAGACTTCTTAACAGTGCCATCTTTGATATTGATTTTTATTTTTGCCAATGCTCTGCAAATTTAAGGTTTTATGAAAATTATTTTTACTTAATCTTTAACAATCCATATTTTAATTAGTTGATGCAACGTTTTTGAATTATGTTTGTCTTAACATCAGATGTCTAAAAAAGTACTTTTATTGCTTACATTATTCTCCGTATTCATAACAAGCAATGCTAGTTATTTTGTTGGTGGAAGTATAAAATACAAACCTTTGGGTGGTTTGGTGTACCAGCTTGAACTAAAGTTAGTGAGAGATTGTCGTTCTATCGGATTGCAGTCTAACCAAACTATAACCGTTTATAATGATTCATTTTCAGTTAATAGAACTGTTAAAAGAGATAGAATAGAAGTTTTTAAGGAAGATACTTGTAAATCGGGTTGCATTAATTTGAATCAATCCTCTGGCATGGGATTCGAATATCAATATTTTTTAGATACCATCGATTTTTCACAAAGTCCTTTTAACCGTTTTGGTACTCAAAATAATCCGTTGGTGTATTTTGGTTTTTCTCAATGTTGTAGAAATGGTGCAGGTATTTTGACCTATAGTGGTGGTAACTTTTTTGTAAATTCTATGCTCAATTTAAATTACTTAAAGTCACAAAATGAAACTATTTCATCAACTAATCCTTATAAAGATTTTCCTATATATTTAAATATGGGAAATACTTTTAACCATTCATTAGTGGCAAAAAAGCAATCAAATATCGATTCATTGTCTTATGAGTTGGATAGGCCAATGACAGCAAGTAATGCTTATGCTACTTACACTGGTTCATATCCATTAAGCGTTTATTGTGTAAAACCTAATATAACATCTTGTAATTCCAATCCAAATTTGACTTTAGCAGTTGGGTTTTATTTCGATGAAAGTACAGGTAACCTCATTTTTACACCAACTAATTGGGGTGAATTGGGGGCCTTTGTGTTTAAAACAAACTATTATAAAAAAGTAAACAATCAAATGGTATTGGTTGGTTTTGATAAGTATGATATAACATACATAGTAATCAATAATTCGGCTAACAACTTGCTTTTTTATAAAAATAACAAAGACATAGTTTTGAAAGCGCGTGATACTTTTTGCCAAGAGTTTAAAATAGAAGACATTAAAACGAGTACTCAATCAACAAACGATTCTAACTACATTAAAATTCACTCTTACCCTAAAATTGGGACTTTGTCTTTGTTGGATTCCAATGCTCGTCTCAAAACATTAAAGTATTGTTGGCGAGCTACTGACCAAGATTATTTTGACAAAAAAACAGATGCTTTTGTGTTCTCTGCAATTGAGAAAAAATGTGATTGGTTTGTAAATCCCACAATAACCAAATCTGTAAAGGTGACAGTAGTTGCGCCCGATTCGGTATTTACACTAAAAGTTAAAACCTATTTTGATCGAAATAAAAATGGAATCAAAGACATAGGAGAATATTACACGGCATCGGAGTTTTTTATTAAAACAAAAAATGAGTTCAATCTATACAGTTCTAACAGTGAAGGGAATTCCGTTTTTACACTAATGAAAGGGAATTATACTATTGGTATTCCCCAAATGGCCGCTTATTATCCAACAACAAATGAGATACAGATTTATGGAGATTTTGATTCTGTTCTAACGGTAGAACAAGGTGTATACTTCAGAACTGGTGTTACAGCAAGATTATTCGATGATGCGAATAATAATTGCACCTTTGATGTAGGTGAAAAATGGTTGGATAATGTTGCATTCGTTGATTCTTTAAGTCGCAATGTTGTATTAACAAATGCCAATGGACAACTTAGTTTATATAAAGATTCTGGTCGGTATACATTAATTGGAAGTGATGGCTATTATCAGTTTAATTGCCAATCAATGAG
>JBIPNH010000198.1:0-3126 GCA_044373665.1 Bacteroidia bacterium | reverse complement strand
CTTTTTTGTTACTTTTTTTGTAAAACATTAGAAAAGAATGAAATGTCGCATTATTTAAATAAATTTAAATATACTTATGATTCTTTTAGGGATTGCTCAGTTGGTAAAAATTATATTGATGTCGAAAGATTTGATTGTGATGTAAAATCGTCTCAAGATTTGGAAGATTTATTATTTGTTCTAAATCATTGTAAAAATGAAATTACTAATTTACCTGAATTAATGACAATGGAATATTTAGATAAAATATTAGTTGAATGTAATCATTTTGGATATTCAAAAGATAACCATAATGTTAATCCAACAAAATCTAAAAGTATTGTTAAATTAATAGATGTAATTGTAGAGTTCTTAACAAACAAAGATACAATATTGAAAGATCATGCAATATGTTTTGATGGTTATCATAACCTCTATAGTGCTAGTTTCATAATCTAATTAAAAAATAAAACATGTATAAAAACTTTTTGATATTTTGCCATTGGTCTTATGACCAACAATATTTCAAGGTATTTACTTAAATCTTAAAATAGAACTCAATAACATTACTTTTTTATATTATATTCCAAAATAGTTATAACTATTTTGGAATATAATATAAAACATCATACTTTTAAAAACCATAGATAAGGAAAATTATCGGGAGTTTGTTATGTAAACGAAGAATTAAGATTTTAGTTCCGAAATTTCGGAAGCAGAATTAATGTGTTTGGTTTTCATTCATCGTTCTGCGTTCTACATTCTACATTCTAAAACGAAGAATTAAGATTTTAGTTCCGAAATTTCGGAAGCAGAATTATTGGCATGAATTTCATTCCTCGTTCTTCGTTCTACATTCTACATTCTAAAACGAAGAGTTAAGATTGTAGATTGTTTTAAATCTGATTCCAAAATTTCGGAACTGCAATCTAATATCTTAAATAATTATGAGTAACATAATATCCATTTCATGAACAAAAAAAATAAAGTTCAAAAAACCGGATGTTTTAATATAAAAAATAATCTATTTTTGAATTTTACTAAAAAGAGAGAGCCTATAAAATTTATAATGAAAAAAAATCTAATTATTTTGTTTTTTATTTTGATTTGCAACTTGAAACTATTTTCACAAAGTCAGAATAAACCAGATAGCATTAATCCTACTAAGCAAAATTTAAAATTTGAAACCCAATACTTTGAAGATAGTTCAAATGGAAAAGTAATCAGCAATAAAATTCAATTGTACACAATTAATCACAAAGAAATACTGGATACATTTAAGATTGATACATTGTTATTTAAAAATGGGGTTATCCATTCTATAAGTAATCAAAGATATATAAAAGGTAAATTAAATTATGATGGATTGTACCGATCTTATTACCCAAATGGACAAAAAAGACTTATTGTAGAAATGAGTATTAACGAGATTGCTGCCCAAAAATCTTATGGCTATGATGGTAAAGACACCGCTGAAGTAGAATTCATGATTAAACCAATCTTTGTTGGAGGAAGTCAAGCTTTGCAGAATTTTTTAGGTGAAAATCTAGTTTATCCAAGAACAGCTTTTGAAAATGAAATTCAAGGAGTTGTTATTGTTACATTTATAATTAAAAAAGATGGAAGCGTTTCAGATGTAGATGTTTTAAATTCAGTTAATTTGGATTTAGAAAAAGCCGCAATGGATCTCATTAAACTTACGAATGGTAAATGGATTCCAGGAGTGCAATTTGGAGAGATTGTAAATGTTAAAGCAATAATACCCATTACTTTTTCTTTAGACTAATTTGCCATTGTTGGTCTTATGACCAACAATATCTAAAGGTGAAGGTGATTATACAAAAATAATTGCTTCTGTTGGTGAATTTTTTCCAAAATAACACCTACGTTTGAAAAAACAAATATAGTATTTTTTGTAACTTAATAAGACGTTGGACATAACTCCAACATTGGCAAAATTTAGAATGAAGAATATGGTTTGGAATTCATTCCTCGTTCTTCGTTCTACATTCTACAATTAAAACGAAGAATTAATGTGTTTGGATTTCATTCCTCGTTCTGCGTTCTAATATCTTACATCAAATTTTATTTACCTTGATATTCTAAACTCAAAAACACTTATTTGCCTTGATATTCTAAATTATAAATACATTATTTGCCTTGATATTCTAAATTATGTTTATATTTGCAGTGTAAAATTTTGAAAAGATGCAAAGAAATGCAAATACTTTTTTATCTACTTGGGTAAGCAAAGCTGACCGAAAACCTTTGATATTAAATGGTGCTAGACAAATTGGCAAAAGCTGGTTGGTAAGAAATTTGGGTAAAAATCAATTTAAAAACAATTTCATTGAACTTAATTTTGAGAAAAAACCTCAACTTAATCAACTTTTTGAGCAAGATTTTGATGTTAAAAGAATAGTGTCAGAAATTGAGTTGTTAGAAAATCAATCGATAAACCAACATACACTCATATTTTTTGATGAAATTCAAAATTGCACAAAAGCCATTATGGCATTGCGGTATTTTTTTGAGGACATGCCTGAAATACCAGTAATTGCAGCAGGTTCTTTATTGGAGTTTCAATTGAAAAACATTCCATTTCCTGTGGGTAGAGTTGAACTTTTAGAAATTTTTCCTATGAGTTTTGATGAGTTTTTGATGGCAACAGGCAATGAAAAATTAGCGACTTTGCTTTTCAATACAAACGCAACTATTTCGCCAATTGTTGAAGATAAATTGTATCAAGAATTGCTCAACTACTTTTGGGTGGGTGGCATGCCAGAGTGTGTTCAGCATTTTGCAAACCATAAAAACTATGTGCAGGTGCGCAAAATTCAAGAAGATTTACTTTATACCTATCAACAAGACTTTAGTAAATATAATCCTTTGGTTCATAGAGATTGTTTGCTAGATATTCTTTCAAACATCAGTCAAAACATCGGTGGACAGGTAATTTACACAAAATTGAGTGAAAGATTTAAGGGTCCAACCATAAAAAAAGGCGTCGAGGTGCTTTCTACTGCAAAAATCTTCAGAAAAGTGAATAATGTTTCATTGCATGGCTTACCATTTTCTGTAAGTGGCAAACAATTTAAAGCCTGTTTTATTGACATTGGTTTATTGTTGTGTTTAAGCAAGGTTTCG
>JBIPNH010000077.1:0-10647 GCA_044373665.1 Bacteroidia bacterium | reverse complement strand
TATCTATTGAATAGACATCTCTTACTTTTCCTCTGTAAAAACTCGTTTGGTTCTTAAGAAAGAAATTTGTTGCCATTAATCCTTTTTCCATTTTAGCTGATGTTGAATTTAACATTGATTTAAAGACAAAAATAATATTAGTGAGATTATTATTTATTTTTTTTTATAAACATCCCTTTTATTTTTAAGACACTCCACAAAAAATGAAACCCGCAGTGAATTGACTTTCAATCTATTAGTATCCTATTTTAAAGAAGCCTTAGTTTTGTTCGTAGGCCTTAATAATTTCTTTAACCAAGCGATGCCTTACAACATCTTCTACGGTTAACAAAACCATACTAATCCCTTTAATTTTGGCAAGTATTTTAGTTGCCTTTAGTAAACCTGAAGTTTGTTTGGCTGGCAAATCGACCTGACTCATATCGCCTGTAATAATTACTTTGGCAGAGGGGCCCATTCTGGTTAAAAACATCTTTATTTGCGAGTCTGTGGTGTTTTGCGCCTCGTCTAATATAACAAAACAGTTGTCTAAGGTTCGCCCTCTCATAAATGCCAAGGGAGCCACTTCAATGGTTCTGTTCTCAAGATATTGCTTTAGTTTTTCAGCAGGAATCATGTCATCCAAAGCATCGTACAAAGGCCTTAAGTATGGGTCAATTTTCTCTTTCAAATCGCCCGGTAAAAACCCTAAACTTTCGCCTGCCTCAACCGCAGGACGGGTTAATATAATGCGTTTTATTTCTTTATTTTTCAGCGCTTTTACAGCCACGGCAACTGCTGTATAAGTTTTACCTGTTCCAGCGGGACCAAGGGCAAAAACAATGTCATTTTTATCAATTTCGTGAACTAATTTAATTTGATTGGCGGTTCTTGCTTTAATGGGCTTGCCATTTACACCATGCAATATGGTATGCGCATCGGTTGCAAAAGTGTGGGTATTATTGGCCATATCGCCACCTTGTTGACTTCCTAAAATGTCATTTAAAGCTGATTCTGTTAATCCTTTTCCACGCTCAATATGCTGAATCAATATGTCTATTTTTGTGACAAAATCATCCACTTCTTGCGCTTCACCTATGGCTTTTATTTCATTTCCACGGGCAATAATCTTTAATTTAGGAAAAATTAATTTAATTTTATTGAGGATGGTGTTGTTGACCCCATGGAGTTCTTGCGGGTCAAAATTTTCGATTAAAACTATTTTTTCAGCCAATGTTTATATACTTTTTTTTAATTTGATGAAATACTGAATATTTTTGCACACGAATATAAACACATTGAGTCTAATTTTTATCATATCAGATTACCAAACTAACACGTATCAATTAGGCTTACTTAAGCAAAACTTGTACGCGGTATCTAATGACTCCAAAATTATTGACTTCTACCATAATATACGATTAAACAACATAAATGAAGCTGCATTTATTTTAAAACAATTAAAATACAATGACAATCAACCCTTTATAGTCATTGCAAAGGTTGGCGTCACGCAAGACTATATAGTTTATCAACATTTATTAAACTATTTCATTGTTCCCAATAATGGAATGCTTTCTTTACTCTTTCCTACAATCAACAAGGAAAAGCTATGGAAGGTAAACTCAGAATCCATAGCACTAGCCTATCAAGCCATCCTAGACAACAAAGTGAATGAACTTTCACAAGCCTCGGATTTTGTTCAATACTTACCCAAACAGTCTTTCGAACGTGGCAATTATTTAATAACAGAATGTATTCATATTGACTTACATGGCAATTGTTATTACAATTTAGATAAGGCTACTTTTGACCGTTTTATTGATCAACATCAATTCATAGTGAAAGTGCAACATTACTCGAGCATTATTACCCAAACTATTTCAAAAAGCATCAATGACATTCCCCAAGGTAATGCCGGCATTTGCTTTATTGAATCGGGCTATATCAAACTGCTTGTTAATATGGGAAGTGCTCAAAAACTATTTAGAATCAAAGAAAACACGCAACTTATTATTGAAAAAATATGATTATTAGAATCGTTAAAATGACTTTTATCCCTGAACAAGTGGAGGCTTTTAAAGCATTGTTTGAAGACGTTAAACATAAAATCATCAACATGCCTGGCTGCCAACATTTGGAACTTTGGAAAGACATTAACTCGGATTATGTTTTATACACTTACAGTATTTGGAATTCTGAAGCAGATTTGAATCATTACAGAGACTCAGAACTGTTTATCAAAACTTGGAAAAACACTAAAATAAAATTCAGCGAAAAAGCACAAGCTTGGTCTGTTGAAAAATTATACGAATCTTCTCACAATATTTCTTCTAACAAGTAGTTTTAATAAGCAATGAATCGCCTTTCAATTATCGTTTTTTTATTTTTAAGCACCAATAGTTTCGGTCAGTGGAAAAACTACCAAAAAGCAACCCAACTTTATGATAGTAAAAAATGGGCCGCAAGCAATAAATTACTCGACAAATGTATTGTTCATCCTGAAACGAAAAACAACATGGATGTACTTCTGTTGAAATCAAAAGTTTTGTATGAAATTAGTTTTGATAAAAAATTGACAGAAAAATTCCCAAAAGCGATAAAAGAAGCTATTAAATATGCCGAAAAAGCTTACGACGCCGCTCCCGCAAACAATCAATTAGATTTTAAAAAGTCCAATTACTCTTACTTTAAGCGACTAACTGCCGAAAATAACAAAGATGCCCTTGAAGCCTATCATACCAAACGATACGGCAAAGCATTGCCTTTATTTAAAAGTAATTTAAATTTAGTTTTAGACACACAATCATTGGTTTACACCGGTATTTGTTTGTGGGAAATTGGCCAAAAAACTGAAAGTATTCAATATTTTAAAACCTCTGCCGAATACATCTACAACAGTGTAATGGATAGCACGAGTAAATACTTGGGTTATTCTAAGGAACCATTCCGAAGATTAGGCGACTACTACATTCAACGCAAACACTTTGATACGGCTTACATATATGTTAAAAAAGGTCGTGACCTAAACCCAAATGATGCGGTTTTAACGGAAATGACCTACTTGTTGACCAAATACAGACTAGATAAAATTTTACCTAGTGTAGATTATTTGTATGCCGTTCAAGATGGATTAAGAGACTTTCCTACCGATTCTTTTTTGAACCACAAAGAAAATGCAATATACATTTACCTGTTAAATGGAATGGCAAAAGCAAATGAACAGAACCAATTTGATTCCTTACTAAGCCATTTTTGCAAATCGAAAGAAAGCAAAAAAAACAATTCCAAAATTGCCCTTATTCGTAAGTTTGACATTTTTGCAGGTAAAGACAGAAAAAGCATCGTGTCTCAATTGTTTCAGTATTTTGGAGAAATTTATTTGTATGAGGCTTGTTATGCGACATTTAACAGTGTTTTATTTGATAAAACAAGCGACAACGTTTCACATCCATTGCTCCTAAACCCTCAAAATCCAATCTTTGCTGAAATGATTTTCAGAAGGCAATTGGAACTTGACCCTAAAAACACATTGGCGAAGTCAGGGAAAATAAAATACACTCAATTATACAATTCAAAAACACTCAGCTATTATGACTTAGACCCAATGATTAAGCTCAATTTGGATTGTGCCAAAGAGAATGCCAAAGACCTAACTTATAAAAGCAAACTGAAAGAATACCGCTTGAGATTGATTGACGAAGCTTCCGATTCAGGTGACTTTAGATTAGCGCGAAGAGTGTGGCAAGAAACCTTGAAATTTCATCCGGAAACGAAAATTACACTTGAAAAAAACTGGGAAAAAATCGTTATCAATGATTTTAAATTCAACTACTTTGGAACGCGAATCAACAACAAAGGCAAAAAAGAAAACAATGTGGAAGAGTTTAATTGGAACGGTTCAGTAGATTCTTGCAGGGCAGGAATAATGAGCAATAGCTTGGTTAATTTATTGGAGCGAAGAATTAATTATTTCAGAAGAAATGCAGGCTTGTCCGAGGAAGTAAGATTAACCCTACAAGACAATTTATTTTGCGAAATAGCCGCAATGATGTGCGAAGCGAACAAAACAATGAGTCACGAGCCAAACGATGGATGGCGTTGTTATATTCCTGCAGGGGCTCAAGTGTTAAAAGATGCTTTACTGATTAAGGAAGGCAATCCAGCTATTGCAATTACAGCAGCCATGGGGCACAACCACCCTAGCATAGGCAACAGACGTTGGTTATTGTATCCTAAGTCGATGTACATGGGACTTGGCAGTTCTAAGTCATACACTGTTATTAAAGCGATAGACCAAGCAAGAGAATTAGATTCACTGAAATACAAAAACCAATACATTGTATGGCCTCCCGAGACTATTGCGCCTAAAATGTTAGCTTTCAAAAAATGGAGTTTCTCTATTCAACAAAACTTGAAAGATGCAACCGTTACGATGAAAACCAATACAGGAGAAACCATCCCTGTCGTTCAAGAAAAAATCGAAAATGGTTATGGACTAAACACCTTGGTGTGGGAACCTAAATTGAACGAAATACAGTGGAATGATGACACCATTTTTAACATCACTATTCAGTTAAAAAACGGGAAGAATTATTCTTACAAAACGCGTTTGCTTGACATAAAGCCATAATTGGTTTAAATTCATTTTTAAAGCCGAATTAAAAGATCGGGTTCCAATTTGTAAAATTTGGTACATTGCACCCCTTTTTTGTCACATAAAAATAGTACTTTTTTGTTACTTTCTATAACAAAAATTGATTGACAAAAAGTCAAAAACTATACTTAAAAACCTAGTGTTTGATATAAATTGCGGGTGTAAAAAAACAAACATTTAAAATCCCCAAAATGCATTCAAATATTGACAAAATAAACGAGACTATTGCGCCTTTAAAAACTGCAATTATCAACCATCCTGTTTACGAAAAAATTAAGGATATTGAGGATTTAAAAATCTTTATGAAATACCATGTTTTTGCCGTTTGGGATTTCATGTCATTGTTAAAATCATTGCAAATAAACTTGACTTGCACCACTACCCCTTGGTTTCCTGTTGGCAAGGCAAACACACGATTTTTAATCAACGAAATTGTGGTTGGGGAAGAGTCAGACGTGGACCCCGATGGTGGCAGAATTAGCCATTTTGAATTGTACATAAAAGCCATGAAACAATGTGGTAGTAGCACCGAAGCGATTGAATTATTTATCGCCAATCTTAAAGAAACTCGTTCGCTTGAAAAAGCTTATCAGACCTCGGAAACACCTGCAGAAGTTCAACAATTTGTTAATTACACTTTTGAAATCATTAATAGCAACAAAGCCCATTTACAAGCGGCTGTGTTCACCTTTGGAAGAGAAGATTTAATTCCTTCTATGTTTATCAGTTTGCTGAATGAGATGAAAAGTCCGGAACCAGAACGCACCAATTTGTTCAAGTATTACTTAGAAAGACACATTGAAATAGATGGGGACCATCACAGTCATTTGGCATTAGAAATGACCGCTGAGTTGTGTGAAAACAATAGCCATTATTGGGAAGAAGCAGAGATTGCTATTATCAATTCATTGAAAGCCAGAATAGAATTATGGAATGGCGCACACAATGAAATAACCTTGCGTCAAGCGCAGTAATACTACTTCTTAATTTGTCGGGTTTTGGCCCTTAATAGACTGTCAAACTTTAGTTCATCGACTTCTGTTTTGGGGGCTACAATAGTGATTCTAGGTTTATTGTGTATAAACTTAAAATACATAAACAAAGCGGAACCCGCAAACAGGGTAACAAACAAAACAATGACTATTAATTTTTGAGACTTACTTTTCATACCTTTATGTTAAAAACTTCTGCCAATTCCTACAACCCAACGCGATTGAAAATACCCTTTGTCGCTGTAAGGTGGTGTATTTAAAAAGAAAGGCGCATCCAAACGCAAGCTCAGTGGCGATATTAAATTGCGTTTTCCCCATCTACTCACGGTTAATACAGTTCCTAAACCAGCATTCATTCTTAGTGGAGTGAATAAACCTTCGTCAGTATCATCAGATTGACCTAAAATTCCGGCATCTGCAAACAAGTATAAATCCATTTTCAACCAATTTCTAGTTAATTTCGGTTTGAATTTTATTAATCTATCGAAATCCAATTCAGCACTTGCACTCATACCAAAATCGCCTTGGTATAAATACGTTTGACTACTTGAAAGACTAACTACAGGGGCCATATATCCGGCATATCCTCTTAAATTTAAACCACCACCCATGTGGAAATGATTGGTTGTTGAACCAAAGCCTAACCATTGTTCAGGAATAAAGCCACGGGAACGGGTGAACTTACTTTCCAACATTTCTTCCATATTGGCACCTGCCAGGTTGATTAAAACCTCTTCAGGAATACTATTACCTACTATTGTTTGTAAAAAGTAACGTGTTCTTAAATCAAATTTACCTAATTTATTGTTATTAATCACCTCCAATTTAAAACTACCAAAACCATAATCTTTGGTTAAAGCAGACCCTCTTATACCAGAGCGAATAAGTCCATTGCCATTTTTATATTTATACCTACCAATATAATCTATATTGAGCGTAGAGTTGCTTTTATTTTCGCGTTCTATCCCATTGGCATAAGGTCGGTAAATTGAACGCCCTTCTAACATTCCAATTGATTTATAATGAAAAATAAATTGATTGTTTCCAAATGATTTTTCAAAACCTAAATCATCATAAAACAAACCATCCAAGAATCTAGTATCCCAAAAGATATAAGCGTTTTTTCCAACCAAATGTTTGTAGAGTAAACGGTATGAAAAAGGGTCGCGTTGGGTATTTAAATCATACTTGCGTTCGGCACCTAATCCGGTGTTATACCATACAGAAAAATCCAAAACATGTTTCACTTTGGCATAATCAAAATGGGTATTGAATCCCACTTTCATTCCATCAACCGCATTAAACCAAACATCAGGACGGTAAGTAAATGTTCTGTGATTGAACCCTGAATAGGCTGCGACACCTTGGTTAAACGAAGTTTGAACCGGCAAACGGTAAGCTTTTTTCTTCATTATATTATCCATTCTATAAATATCTGCCAACCTTTGTGTGCTGTCTATTTGAACAGAGACAATATCGTTGTCTAAATAAATGGTATCAAAATAGTCTTGATTTAACAAGCCCCACCCTTTCCATGTTTTTAAAACAGTCTGACCTTCGTTTTTAGCAAAGTAAGTATTAGGAATTAAATATTGGTATTGTTTTCCTTTTTTATCAATAACCGTTAAGTCGAGCGGCATTTGCATTTCACCAGCACGCTGCAAGTGAATTTGGTATGCTGTTTTGTTAGAATTATTGGTTTTTATTTTCTTATAATTGGTGATTTTGTAGTCAATTTTTTTGGTTGTTTCCATCCATTGGTCAAAAAACCAATTTAAATCCACTTTGGTATATTCAATAATCGCTTGTCTGAAATCTTCGGGATACGGATGCGCAAATTTCCATTTATTGAAATAATGTTTCATGGCATTCAAGAACAACTCATCACCAAGCACATATTCCAAATTGTACAACATCGTCGCAGTTTTGTAATACACATGTCTGTATCCACCACCATGACCAACAGCTGAACTAAAATCATCACTGTGGGTGTTCAACATGGCGTCATTGTTATTAACGGCATCATTTAAATAACCGTTGTAAACAGACCCTTCGTCATATCTACTTGCTTTAATTGGCAATTTATTGAATCTTTTGATACTCCAAGAAGTAAGAAACTGAGTAAAACCTTCGTCAAGCATGGCACGGTAGGTTTCATTGTTCCCTATCATTCCAAAAAACCAGTTATGTCCAACCTCGTGTGCAATAACATACTGATGTCCTGGCCAATTGCCTCCATTCAAAGTAATCATCGGATATTCCATACCATCTCGGGCATCTGCTGCCACTATTTTAGGATAACCATACATCCCAAAGTCTGTGCTGTAAATTTCAACCACTTTCGCTACGAAATCGGAGGTTGGACGCCAGTATGGGGCATTAACTTCTTGTGCCAAAGCGATACATTTAATCCCATTCCAAATGGTTTCTCCTATTCTATAAGTTGGATCGGCAGTAAAGGCAAAATCATGCACATTTTCAGCGTGGTATCTCCAAGTTTTTGTTCCATTTTTAGGCACAACAAATTTGTAATTTGTAGGCACAATTTTCTTAGTATTATTACTAGGATTGGTTTCAATACTTGAGTAATTACTAATATCGATTGCTTTTCTTAAATCGGCGGGCAAAACCTCTCCTTCATTTTGCAATGCACCTGTAGCCTCTACAATATAATTAGATGGGAAAGTCAGTTGTACATCATAAACACCGAAATCGCCATAAAATTCTTTCCCTAAATGTTGGTCTGTTTCCCAACCAAACTTACTGTCATAAACACAAATTCTAGGATACCAATGCACGCCGTCAAAATGTTTGTTTTGTGCATCAGTGTCAAACGTTTTAAACCTTCTTCTCATAGAACCATTGTCCCAATAAGTGCGGAATTTAATATCAAATACCGCCGATGAATTGGAGGCTATTTCTTCATTTAAGTATACAATGAGAATGGTATTGTCTATTTTATATTTGACAGGTTTACCATTAACAGTTATGGCATCCAAAAGTGTTCCCATCTTAAGAATTTCGTTAGGACCAAAGGTGGTTTCCTCGTGATTCACCTGATTGAGTGCATGGGCATAACTACCGGGTTGAAAGGCATTTTGATATAAATGGAAATAGGCCACTTTTAAGTTGTCGGGACTGTTGTTGTAATAAACCAATCTCTCTTCACCTTTTATTTCATTTTTTTCATCATTGATTACCGCATTAATGGTGTAATGCACATCTTGCTGCCAATAGGCTGCATGAGGTTTACGGTTTTTCCAGTAATGACTGTAAGTAAATGGGTTAGGTTCTTGTTGGGCAGATGCCACAAAAAACAAATACAGAAAAGAAGATAAAAGAATAAATCTCATAGAATGATTGTAAAATAAAGGAGCGAAAATAAATAAAAAACCTTGATTTATGACAAAGCCAAAAGTCGGTGTAATTCTAATTTTGTGTTTTCCTGTAAAAACAGACCGCAATATTCAGCAGTAGTAGTGTGACTGCTATCGTCCTTAATCCCACGACTGGCAACACAAAGGTGTTTCGCATTAATAATAACTGCAACATTTTCAGTACCCAATATTCTTTTGAGTTCAGTGGCAATTTGCATGGTCATTCTTTCTTGCACTTGTGGTCTTTTGGCAAAATATTCAACAATACGGTTGAGTTTTGACAAGCCAATTACTTTACCGTTAGGAATGTAAGCAACATGGGCTTTACCAAAGAAAGGCACAAAATGGTGTTCGCAATTGGTATAAAAGTTAATATCCTTTTCAACCAACATTTCGGAGTATTTAAACTTGTTTTTGAAATGCGAAGCAACCGGTTTGTTTTCAGGATTTAAACCCCAAAACATTTCCTTAACATACATTTTAGCCACTCGTTTTGGCGTACCTTTTAAACTGTCATCAGACATATCTAAACCTAGGGTTTCCATAATTTTGTGGAAATGCCCTTCGATTATTTCTATTTTTGCGTCATCAGAAAGATGAAATGCATTCGCTAAAATTGGGGTATCCACGTTAAACAATTCGTGGTCGTCTCCTATTTGATCTATATATTTATTTTCCATTAAATTCTACGTAATTACGTTCAGTCTCATACAATCTTACACAAATTTCCAAATGAGTTGGTAAACGGTTTTTTACCAAGTTGTATATCACAATGACTATATTTTCAGCGGTTGGGTTTAAATCCTTAAATTCAGGACAATCAAGATTAAGATTGCGGTGGTCGAAACGGTTTTCTATTTCTTCCTTAAGAACATCTTTAAGTATTTTGGTATCTATAACATAGCCGGTGATTGGATCTATCTCGCCAGTTACTTTAAGTTCTATTTCATAATTGTGACCATGAAAATTAGGATTGTTACAAAGTCCGAAAACAGATAAATTCTGTTCATCAGACCAAGTAGGTTGATGCAAGCGATGTGCTGCATTAAAGTGAGCTTTTCTAAATACGGAAACTTTCATGATGTTATGTAGTATAAACTGATAAGAGTTAAAATTGTTTGATACTTCAAAAATAATCCATTTGACTGAGAATCAAAAAAATGAATTGCTTAAGATTAAAAACATAAACAAAATCACAACCCTAACAACTTTGTTTATCTTTTAATAAACAAAAATAATTGAAATAAGTACTGATATTCAGCAATTTATGTAAATTAAACTTATTTTCAACACTTTATAAAAAATACTCTGTTTAAGTAAAAAAACACTGTTTAAGAAAAGTAAAACAAAATAAAATACTAATATTCAGTTGATTATGACATTTTTTGATACAATAAAATTAGCAAAAAATCAATTAATGTGCTGATTTTTAGTAAAATATATTGTGTTTAAGTAAAAAATGACAATAATTAAACAAAAAAAGATACAATTCAATTTCAATCCACTACTTTTGTTCCATCAAATTTTAATAAATAAAAACCATGTTACATCCAATCGCGATTCCTTTTGAATCTATGGTACAAAAGGAAATTTCATCTCTTAGATCTTTAGCAATGCAACTTACAAGAAACATTGAAGATGC
>JBIPNH010000197.1:0-3170 GCA_044373665.1 Bacteroidia bacterium | reverse complement strand
AATATTAAAACAGTTCTTGTAACGCAGGAAAATTCATATGAAAGATTTCCGGCGATTGACTTAAATACTCAACAAAAACTAAGATTAGAGTTTGATGATTTAATGCCTGAGAACGACAATTATCAGTTTACATTTATCCATTGCTCTTCGGATTGGAAACCGTCTAACTTGAAAAAAAACGAATACCTTGCAGGGAATTTCTTTCAAAATATTTTGGAATACACATTCTCAACCTCAACTTTCCAAGTTTTTACACACTATGGTATTTCTTTTCCTTCAGACGAAATGAAACCTACACTATCTGGTAATTATTTATTGGTTGTTTACCGCAATTTCGATGAACAAGACATTATTTTAAGCCGTCGATTTATGGTTGTAGACGATAAATTTGTAGTTACGCCTACTGTTAAAATTGCAACCAATGCCTCAGATAGATTTATCAAACAAGAGGTTGACTTTACTGTAAATATTGGCGATAATAGAGTGCCTAATCCAATGTTGGATATTAAAGCAACTATTATTCAAAACCTAAGATGGGACAATGCCAAGATGAATTTAAAACCCCGTTTCGTAAATGGAAGAATTTTGGATTACGATTATGAGGATAATAATCTTTTTACAGGAGGGAATGAGTATAGATATTTTGACATTAGAAGTTTGCGATTTTTGAGTTTCAATGTGAGAAGAAAATACATGGAAGGTAATTTGAAAAATGTGGTTTTATACAATGATGCGACAAAGATAAATTTGCCCTACCTACAAACAATTGACTTTAATGGCAAATATGTTGTAGATAACAGAGACGGTGGTGTAAAAGGCGAGATAGAAAGTGATTATGCGCAAGTGTATTTTACTTTTGTTAGTGATAAGCTAGAAAAAGATGTTTACATTTTTGGTGAAGTAACTGATTGGCAAATTAAAGAAGAATTTAAATTGGAGTGGAATGAAAAGTTTGGACAATATGAAAAATCAATGTTGTTAAAACAAGCTTATTACAATTACCATTATGTAACCGTAAACGAAGACCAATCGGTAAATTTACAACAAACGGAAGGCGATTTTAGTGCAACAGAAAACGATTACCATGTAATGATTTATCACAAAAATCAATTCATGCAATACGATGAACTATTAGGAACTGCCTATATCAATTCAAACAGAAGATAAATGAGAACAGATAAAATAAAAATACTTTGGGCCGATGATGAAATTGATTTATTAAAACCACATATTTTATTCCTTGAACAAAAAGGATATGATATTGTGACCGTGAATAACGGCAATTCAGCCATTTCAAAAACCATAAGTGAACGCCCTGATATTGTATTTTTAGATGAAAACATGCCGGGGATTACAGGATTAGAAACCCTAAAGCAAATAAAGGCTATAGACAATGATGTTAAAGTCATAATGATAACCAAAAGCGAAGAAGAGTTCATTATGGACGATGCTATTGGGTCTCAAATCTCTGATTATTTAATTAAACCTGTCAATCCCCATCAAATTCTTCATTCTATTAAGAAAATTATAGATAAATCGAGGTTAGTAACAGAAAAAACCACACAGAATTATCAGCAAGATTTTAGGAATTTAACCAACATGATGATGGACAATTCTAGTTTAGATGAATGGAAAGAAGTTTATAATAAGTTGATTTTTTGGGAATTAGAATTAGGTCGTTCTTCTGATAAAAGCATGAATATGATTTATGAAAGTCAGAAAAAAGAAGCCAATCACAATTTCAGTAAATTCATAACAAAAAACTACATCAATTATTTACAACCTACAGGAGAAAATGGCCCTGTAATGAGTAATAATTTGTTTCGAAGAAAAATAGTTCCTCAATTAACCGAGGAAGTTCCAACCTTCTTTATTTTAATCGACAATTTGCGATTAGACCAATGGAGAACTATTGCGCCAATTATAAAAGAGAAGTTTAAAATTATTGAAGACGATCAATATTTGGCTTTATTGCCTACAACAACTCAATATTGTAGAAATGCCATTTTCAGTGGATTGTTGCCATCCGAAATTGAAAAACGTTTTCCTACCAAATGGAGTAATGATGAGGACGAAGGTGGTAAGAATAATTTTGAAGAAGATTTTTTCAATGATTTGTTAGCAAGATTAAGGATAGTTGGTAAAACGAGTTACACAAAAGTTACCAATTTAGAAGGAGGCAAAAACTTGGTTGACAATATCAATAATTTATTCAAAAATTACATCAATGTAATCGTTTACAATTTTGTTGATGCTTTCAGTCATGCTCGTACAGATGTGAGTATAATTAGGGAATTGGCAGAAGACGAAGCTGCATACCGTTCAGTTACTGAAAGTTGGTTTAGGCATTCTCCACTATGGGAAGTAATGCAGTTAATGGCAGAGAAAAAATGCAAAGTAATAATTACGACTGACCATGGTTCTGTAAGAGTTGACAAACCCGTAAAAGTGATAGGAGACAAGAATACGAATACTAATTTAAGATACAAACAAGGCAAGAATTTGAGCTATGAAGCAAAAGAGGTGTTTGAAATAAAAAAACCGGAATCTGCTTTTTTGCCTAAGGTAAATGTAAGTCAATCCTATATAGTATGTAAAGAAGATGACTTTTTTGCCTATCCCAATAACTACAATTATTACGTAAAATATTACTCAAACACCTTTCAACATGGAGGTATTTCATTAGAAGAAATGCTTATTCCATTTGCGGTTTTAGAGCCTAGGTAAAAATTTGTTATTATTGTTTGATTTTATAATAAATAAGTCTATATTTGCACACCTAAAAAATAATGACATGGCTGTAACCAGATTAAAAAGAAAAGATAGAAGAAATAAAGAGTTTACTAGAGTTAGAAAAACAAACTTGAAAAACGTGAAGAAAATGGTCTATATACAATCTCCTTACAAAGAGGTTTCAGGTATCGTTTTAGAAGACCAAGCTTAATATTTATTCTAGATTATATTTAAGAACCCGCTTAATGCGGGTTTCTTTGTTTATTATCAAAATGTTACAATATTGTCATTATTTAAAACAATTTAAAAAAATCACACAACTCTTCAAAATTATTAATTATTTTTGCCTTTTATGTCTATAATAACTCACGAATCTGCTTTAGAAAATTTCAATAATCAAATACAATTTGCCCTTGACCACAGTAGTCCACATGGTC
>JBIPNH010000196.1:0-3178 GCA_044373665.1 Bacteroidia bacterium | reverse complement strand
TTCACCCTAGCAACCTTTATTGAAATCCCTAGACGAACTATTATGCAAATTTCAATGCCTATTATTTCTTCTTATCTCAAGAACAATCAATTAGATGAAACAGAGAAATTTCACAAGAAAAATGGCACAACACAATTTTTAATTGCCAGCATTTTATTTCTATTGATTTGGCTAAATATTGACAATCTGTATGCTGTAATGCCCAAAGGCGACTATTACGCTCAAGGGAAATGGGTTGTTTTTATTATTGGCCTAAGCAAAGTTATAGAATCTCTTTTCAGTTCCCAAGGCGCTATTATTTCCAACTCTAAACTCTACAAATGGACCCCATTTATCGTCGTTATGAATGGCGGATTTGCCATTATGTTCAACTATTATTTCATTAGCAAATATGGCTATGTAGGTGGTGCCATAAGTAATATTGCCGCAATGCTTATTTTAAACCTTTTTTGCCTTGGATTGATTTCTTACTTCTTGAAAATAAAACCATTTGAGAAAAAACAATGGTCTATTTTATTCGCTTTCAGTATTTTCCTTTCAATTGTTTTCTTGGGAAATTGGTTCAGCAATCCATTTGTTGATGGCATTGTTAGAAGTATTTTGATCGGCACATCTTATGTTTGGGTTTTAATCAAACTTAATGTTTCTAAAGACTTTAACGATTTAATTTTGAGCAAACTCCCTTTGCTCAAAAAAATCATTTAATGCGCTTCTAACCAATTATCACCCCAACCAGCTTCAGCTATCACAGGCACTTTGAGCAACATGGCATTTTCCATTTCATATTTTACCAACTCAACCATCATATCAAGTTCCTCTTTGTGCACGTCAAACAACAACTCATCATGAACCTGAATGAGCATTTTTGAACGTAATTGCTCTTGTTTCATCCTTTTGTCCACTCTTATCATTGCTAACTTAATCATGTCTGCAGCTGTTCCTTGAATGGGTGCATTAATGGCGTTCCTTTCGGCAAAAGCTCTAACTGTTGCATTGGCAGAATTAATGTCACGTAAATACCTTCTTCTGCCCATAATTGTTTCAACAAATCCATCTTGCTTAGCCTTATCTTTAACTCGTTCCATGTAATTTCTTATAGCCGGAAATTGAACAAAATAATTGTCAATAATGTCTTTAGCCTCTCCTCTCGAAATACCCAAATTCTCTGACAATCCGAAAGCACCCTGACCATAAATCAAACCAAAATTTACACTTTTTGCCTTATATCTTTGCTCTTTACTTACTTCTTCAATTGGCACACCAAATACTTTAGAAGCCGTTGCACTGTGAATGTCTATGTTTTTAGAAAAGGCGTCCATCATTCCTTCATCTTCACTAATACTTGCAATTACCCTTAATTCTATTTGAGAATAATCCGCCGACAACAATAAATAATCTTCATTTCTTGGAATAAATGCCTTTCTTACTTCCCTACCCTGTTCTGTTCTGATAGGAATATTCTGAAGATTCGGATTGGTACTGCTCAATCGGCCTGTTGCTGCAATAGACTGATTAAAAGTGGTGTGGATTCTTCCTGTATTTTGATTCACCAAAGCAGGAAGAGCGTCTACATAAGTTGACTTTAATTTCTGCAATCCTCTGAACTCCAATATATCTTTTACAATGTCACTTTTGGATGATAACTTCTGAAGCACATCCTCCCCTGTTTGGTATTGACCTGTTTTGGTTTTCTTTGCTTTGGGGTCTAGCTGAAGTTTCTCAAACAATATTTTACCTAATTGTAAAGGTGAAGCAATATTGAACTTCTCCCCTGCTAATTCATAAATACGATTCTCTGCCAACACAATTTCTGACCCTAATTTCAAAGAATATTCATTCAGAAAATCACTGTTAATTCTTATCCCCTCGCGTTCCATTGAAGCCAAAACTGACACCAAAGGCATTTCTACTTCCTGAAACAATTTTTCGCCATTTTGCTCAACTAATAGTGGATTTAAAACGGTTTTTAACTGGAATGTAACATCGGCATCTTCTGCTGCATATTCTGCGACTTTCTCAACTTCAATATTCGCCATATTCAGTTGGTTTTTTCCTTTTTTACCAATCAAATCCTCAATGGATACTGGATCGTATTTCAAATATTGTCTCGACAAATCATCCATATTATGTCGTTTGTCTGGCTCAATAATATAGTGTGCCAACATGGTATCGTAGTAGGGAGGATTTATTGCTATTCCTTGGCTTGCCAATACTTGCATGTCGAATTTTAAATTTTGAGCGATTTTAACACAAGCACTTTCAAAAACAGGCTTGAACAACTTTAACTCTTCTTGCTCACTGATTGGCACATAATAGCCTTCACTGGCTTTGAAAGAAAAAGACATTCCAATGATTTTGGCACTAAACACGTCTAAACCATCCGTTTCCGTATCAAAACAAAATTCCTTTTGTTGTAATAACAACTCTATTAAACTTTTCTTTTCATTATCAGAAGTCACCAAATGGTAATGATGCGCTGTATTTTGTATGTTATTTAAAGGCTCAGACACATAATCCAGGTCTTCATTCTCTTGACTTTCTTCAGATGTTTCTACAGGAATTGCGACCTCATTTACGGGTTGGTTAAATAGGTCGAACCCATTGTTTGCAGGGGCAGCTACCTTGGGAGTACTTGGTAATTCTTCGCCCAAAACCCTTTTGGTTAAATTCCTAAATTCCAATTCAGCAAACAAGGTTTTAACCGCTTCTTTATTAACTTCTTTTATAATATAATCGTCCAAATAATGTTCAACAGGCACATTAATATTAATGGTTGCCAACATTTTAGAAAGCAATGCTTGTTCTTTAAAATTGATTAAATTTTCTTGTTGCTTCCCTTTAAACTGATGCGTATTTTCTAAAATATTTTCAAGCGAACCATATTCTTTAATTAGCTTCTTAGCTGTTTTTTCGCCCATTCCCGGCACACCAGGGATATTATCTACAGCATCGCCCCATATCGCCAAAATATCAATTACTTGATGAATATGTTCTATTTCCCATTTTTTCTTAACCTCTTCAATTCCCATTATTTCATAATCATTTCCCATTCTGGCTGGCTTAAAAATAAATACATTTTCATTGACCAATTGACCAAAATCTTTGTCAGGTGTCATCATATACACTTGACAGTCGGGCGAACCATCTCTTAGTGCAATGGTTCCTATAATATCATCGG
>JBIPNH010000195.1:0-3183 GCA_044373665.1 Bacteroidia bacterium | reverse complement strand
TAAATACTTTGTTCGAATGAAAGAGCCTGTTAAATCCTGATCAGTAGTCATGTATTGAAAAGTTTCACCCTTTTTTAAAGTAATTTGGAAAGGAACATTCTTGGGGCTATTTCTTGACGAGGCACCAGTGGGAACTATTTCAATAACTGAAGAATCAGCAATACCTACAATCGTAAATTCTGGTGACTGAAGTTGTTTGCCGTTGCACGACCAGCCCCAACTGTAATTATCTTTAGCTGTTGTAATGATATATTCAGGAGCATTAATGATAGAAGAGGAGGGAATGACGACTGTGGCCCCTTTGGAAAACCAATATCTATTGACTGCAAAAACATTAATTGTTGTGTCTGAACGAACATGAACACCATTGGTTGTTACAGTATCGGAATATCTACAGACAACTTCTCTTGGTAATCTTACCATAGATGTTTCGTTTGGTGTCAATCTGATAGTGTCATAAAAATTTTGTCCTTTTGCAGCTATATAAACGGTCGCAGCATATTGTGAGGATAAAAACAGCTCCGCAGTATCGTTGTTATAATAGTAAGTATTATAATAACATCCCCAGTCCTGAGCCATAAATGCAACCCAAAAATCCTTGCCAGCAGTGCCTTGAGCATTGGATTTATTGTAACTTAATAAAACAATAATAATTATGAGTAACGCTTTTTTCAAATTTGCTAATTATACAGTAGTATGTTAATCTTATAATTAACACACAATAATACTAAAAAGTTTGTTATAACGAAAGTCTTTTTTTTAGATGAACTGGATTTATAAAAAAACACAAAACCATTTAAGCTGATTTTTTCATTAATTTTGCAAAAAAACAAACATGCAAACTGCGTCCGAATATCAAAAACATATTTTTTGTTTGGAAGGTGATTGGCACCAAGACCTTAGGCAAAAAGATTCTATAGAAAATGCCCTGCGTTTTATGGAAACTGCGCATGTTAATAAAATCAACTACATTCATCGCCACGTTAGTACCAAAGAGGAGTTACAAAATAGAATAAACCAATACACGACCAAAAAATACGAACAATTTAGTATTTTGTATTTGGCTTTTCATGGTGTGCCCAATGGTTTGAAATTGAGCCCTAGTAATATTCTTACGCTCAATGAGTTGTCTGAAATGTGTGAAGGTAAATTACACAATAAAATTCTTCATTTGGGGAGTTGCGAAACGCTAAATATCAGCAATAAAAACATTAAAGAAATTCTAAGACAAACGGGTGCACTCGCAATTTCAGGATTCAAGAAAGAAGTGCCTTTTATTAGTTCTACGATGTTTGATATTTTGTATTTCGAAATCTGTCAATACTACAAAAGGATGTATAGTATTGAAAATCAAATGAAAAAATACTATGCTAAACTCATGAAAGAGCTTGATTTTGTAATGGTTTACGAATAAACAATTACAATTTCTCTAAAATAAACTCGGTCATTTTATTGAATAAATGCCATCTTATTTTACCTCCTCTAATGCTATGATTGGTGTTAGGATAATATTCAGCATCATAACGGATGTTTTTTTCATTCATCGCTTTCACCATTTCCGCTGCATTTTGAAAATGCACGTTGTCGTCGGCAGTTCCGTGAATTATAAGGTAGTTCCCTTTGATTTTTTCAACGTGATTGATGGGTGAATTTTTGTCATATCCATCAGCATTTTCATTAGGTGTTCGCATGTAACGTTCTGTGTATATATTGTCGTAAAAACGCCAATTGGTAACAGGTGCTACAGCTATTGCCGTTTTGAAATAATCGGCACCCAAAGTAATGCAATTACTTGCCATAAAGCCACCATAACTCCAACCAAAAATACCAATTCTTTTTGCATCAAAATGGGCTTGTGAACCAAAATATTTGGCAGCTTCTATGTAATCAATGGTTTCGTATTTACCTAAATTTAAATAAGTTACTTTCTTAAAAGCTTCGCCTCTGCCGCCACTGCCACGGTTGTCAACCGAAATAACAATATAACCTTGGTTTGCTAAATATTGATACCATAAATAGTTTGGCCCACCCCATTGGTTTTTAACAGTTTGATAGCCTGGGCCGCCATATACAAAAAACAAAACAGGGTATTTTTTGCTGCTGTCAAAATTTGAAGGGGTTATTTGCCAATAGTCTAGTTTAACTTGCTCACTGCTTGTGAATTGACCAAAAGTAACTTTTCCTAAATTTAAGTTGTCTAATTTTTGTTTTAAGGTATTATTAGTTTCCATAACTCTAACGGTAATTCCATCAGCAGATTTAATTAACGTGACAGGAGGGGAGGTCATAGTGGAATATTGATCCACAAAATAATCAAATGTTTCGGTAAATTGAATTGTGTGCCATCCTGCTTCTTTGGTAATTTGCTCAATTGCTTTTGTGTTTAAGTCTATTGAAAATAATTGTCTTTCCGAAACTTCTTTCATGCCTGAAGTGAAGTACGCCTTATTGTTTTTTTCATCGACTCCTAAATACTGGTCGATATCCCAATTACCATCTGTTAATTGCAACTCCACGATGGAATCTTTTGCTTTCCCTTTGGCATCGTATTTTGTTATGATTTTTCGAGTCCATAAGTGAACATATCCTTTTTTCTCTGACAAGTAATACATTTGATTGCTAACCCATTGTTTGCCTTCTTCATTTTTGAAGTATAAGTCATTCACTTCAATGTACTTTTCGTTTCTTTCTTGATAAATAATTTGCGGTTTACCTAATTGATAACTGAATTTTAAAACTTCTAAGTTATTTTGATGTCTATTTAATCTTTGAACTGATAAATAATGAGGACTCATCCATTTAATTCGAGGTAAATATTGATCATTTTCTGAACCTGTTTCACATCTTAAATCACGTTTTGAGCCTAATTTGTGAATGTACACATCAACGACACTGTTTTTTTCGCCTGCTTTTGGGTATTTCCAAACCTCTTTTTGAGGGTATAGGCTGCCATAGATATCCATAGAAAATTCAGGGACTAAGGTTTCATCAAATTTATAATAAGCCAGATACTGACTGTTAGGGCTCCATTCAAAACCTTTACTCATGCTGAATTCTTCTTCATAAACCCAATCAACTGCACCATTAATGATTTGATTTCTAACGCCATCTTTTGTTACTTGAACTTCTTTGTTTTTACTTAAGTCAAAATAATACAAATTATTGTCTTTTACATAAGCTACT
>JBIPNH010000013.1:0-37043 GCA_044373665.1 Bacteroidia bacterium | reverse complement strand
GATTGGATAGACGCGGATAAAAAACAATTAAAACAATTAAAGAAAATGGCTTTATTAGTTGGTTTAATTTCAGGTTTTTTTTATTTAATAACATTGGTTTTTTAAGTCATTAATTGACATATAAAACAAACACCTTAATTTCTATATTTTATAATTTATTGAAAATTGTGCCGTTGTTGATCTCGGCTTAAAGCTTATATCAATCTCCCCTAATGTCGACAATGGAAACAGCTTTTCCTGACAGATTTCCGATAACTCTCCTTGTATTTATTCAATAAATTTCGGTTTTGTGCCGTTGTTGGTGTTATCACCAACGACAAGCAAACTGGACAATGGGTTGTTGGTGATAACACCAACAACGGCTTAAAAACATAATAAATTGATAATCAATGATTTAAGTGTTTTTTATCAACAGCTATTTGTGTATAAAGATTAGCCTTCGGAGAGGGGTCGGGGGTGAGCCCTCCCCAAAGCTGTCAAATTGAAATTTCGCGCCATTCGTGGACGCCTCCGCACAGTTTACGTTCAAACCCACAAAAACCACCGCATTGAATGGCACGTTTGAAACACAAGAAAGATTTTTGATTTAGTGATTTTTGATTTTTGAAATAAGTTTTTTGTCATGGTGAGGTTCTCGAACCATAGACAAAATAACTTTTAAGTTGAGCCCAACAACAGCACGAAGCTCCCCTCTCCTCGTTTCCTTTTTGACCTCACCCACTAGGCAAGTGCCCCCCTCTCTCTCGGCTTAGCCGAGAAGAGGGACTTTAGTTTACGGTTAATTAATTAACTTTTGAAATAACCCTTAAGTTGAGTCCAACACCTCACCCCCAACCCCTCTCCTTCGGAGAGGGGTTGGGGGTGAGGTCTCCCCAAAGCTGTCATGTCGACGAAGGAGACATCTTTTCCCGACAGTTTTTCGATGAGAACCGAGATACCTCCTCCGTCGGTATGACAATACTTGAAAATATTCGGTTTTTCTCCCCTCTCCTTCGGTCCCGATAATTATCGGGAGGCTAGGCTCAGCCTAGTGGGTGAGGCCTCCCCAAAGCTGTCAAATTGAAATTTCGCGCCATTCGTGGACGCCTCCGCACAGTTTGCATTTTAAATAAAAAATACGAACAAAACATCAAGTTCTAATTTCCTATTGACGCACCAATGTAAAAAACTAATTTTCAATATTTTGTAACTTATTGAAGATTAAATATTGTGTTAATTACATTATTTTATACGCTAGGGATTGGAAATCAGATAGAAGATGATATGAAAATTTAAATTCACATTAAATCAGTTGTAATATTTTTATTAAATATTTACAATAAATCAAGAATAAATTGCTTTTAATCCCGTGTGATTTCAATGACTTTAAATCTTCCTGATTCATTAATTTTTTACTTTCCCATCCAGAGGCACTGATACCGCCATCTCTCATAAAAACACTGACATAGGGTGTGTAATGCACTTTTGTTTTATTGAGTTTTATAACCCTCAACAACCAATCAAAATCACCACTAATGCGGTAAGAAATATCAAAATAGCCAACCTTATGTAACACTTCTTTGCTGATAAAAAAACCAGGATGAGGCGGTTGAATTCCAAATCTAAACTGCCATTGTTTAAAAGCATTTGCTTTGTACTTTCTGAACGGTTTGTCGAACTGATTGTCTTTGAAGATATGAACCGACGAAGAAACAGCTTCAACTTTTTGGTTCATGAATAATTCAACAATATCAGAAATTACCTTTGAATGGGCATATTTGTCATCTGCATGCAAACACGCTACAATATCACCATTGGCTTTCTTAAATCCCTTGTTTAAAGCATCATACAACCCTTTATCTGCTTCACTTGTTAAGTGTATTTTGTCTGAATTAAAAGATTTAACAATCTCTAATGTTTTGTCTTTTGACGCACCATCAATAATGATGTACTCAATGTTTGGATAATCTTGATCCAAAACAGACTGAATGGTATCGCTGATTGTACTTTCAGCATTGTAACAAATGGTAACTATACTAACTTTCAAACTATTTTATTATTCTTTCTTTGACTACTTGCGCAGGATTTCCTCTGTAAATTTTATAGGGCTCTAAGTTTTTGGAAGCGACACTCATTACACTTAGAACACTGTGTGAACCACAGGTAACATTAGGACCAACCAAACTTTTTGCACCAATCCAAACTCCCTCTTCAAGAACAATAGGACCGGTTATTAAATCGAACTGGGTCGATGTAAAAGAGTGATTACCGCAAAGTAATAAAGCGCCCTGAGAAATACATACATTGTCTCCAATTTTAACAAAGTCTAAATTATCTATCCAAACTTCCTCTCCTATCCACACATGATTGCCTATTTCTAATTTCCAAGGATACTTAATATTTACATGAGGCTTAATAAGAACGCCTTTGCCTACATTAGCCCCAAATAGCCTTAACAAGAACGACTTAAGGGCATAGGAATGGATAAAAGATTTAAAAAAAACTGCGTTTACAACATACCACAAAGCTCTTTTTAAAACTGGAGCACCTGTTTTAAAATGGCCATTATTAAAAGTCTCTAATTGCGTTGTTTTAGACATTGTAAGTATTGCAAATGTAATTAAGAAAATACTTTGGTGTATGTTTCTTTAAAATTATTTATTTCGAAATATTGTGTTGCTTTATTGTAGGCACCTTTTTGCCACTCTGTATATTCTGCTTGACTTAATTGATTAAAAAACTGCAATTCTGTTACCAAAGACTGTACGTTTGTTGGTTCAATCTCCACTCCAGCAAAATCAGATTTAACCCCTTTCCAAGGGGTATTATTTCCGATAATTACAGGCGTTGAATACGCAAAACTTTCGAAAATAGCATGACCAAAATTTTCTCCCAAACTTGGCAAAACCAATAGATCGTGATTTAAGAACAATGCCTCAATTTCATTATGTGGACAATGTTGAATGTGAGTCATTTGAACACAATTTGGAAGTAATTTACATTCCTTTTCAAATAAATCGGCATATTGTTTTTCGTTAAATGCCCCACAGAAAGTAACGTGAACTGGAAAAGAAACAGACTGCAATGCCTTTACTAATGTGATAGGATTTTTTTCCGGCGATATTCTCCCTAAAAATAATAATTTGAGTGTGTCTTCATTCTTTTTAAATACTTTAGGTTTAAAAGCAGGAGGAGAAATAGGCAAATTGGGCAATAAACTTACATTAGTTTGGGGGCCTAAAACCCTTTTTATTAAAGAAACTTCTTCGTCCGAACTTGCCAACATTGTTTTACTTTTATACAAACCTAATCCTCTTACAAATGCTAAGAACAATTGTTTTTTAATAGGTTTTACAGACAAGGCAGAGGCGTGTAACATTCCTCTAACCGCGATATAACATTTTGAAACACCAAATAGCATGGCAAAAAAAGCAGGCAGAAAACTGAAATAAATTGAAAATAATCCATTGATTAGTAATCTATTTGATTTATTTAATTTGATTATTTCTTTAATTCTTTTGTAAGTAACTTGTTCCTTGCTTAAATACAATACCTCTACCCCATCCTGAACAGTCAACCATTTATTACTTTCAATATTTTCATAAGGTATTGTTGAATTATAATCGGTATTGCGGGTTACAATTTTGATATGGAACTGAGTGTGTAAAAGTTGGGTCAACTGAAAAACAGACTGTATTGGACCTCCCGCTTTATAACCTGGCACGTACCAGTCAGTAAATATCAATAAATGTGGTTTATCAGTCATGGTGAATGTCGTTATTGTGTAACCAATGTCCTAAAATAGTCAAAGACCAAATCATATTCCATCTAACATTGTGCTTGTTTTGAAAATAAGAATCTACGTAAAAATCTACAGATGAATTATTTAAAACATTTTTTTGTTTAAGCATTGCAATTCCTTCCAATACAAAAGATTTAAGTTCAGTTTTCATCCATTTCTCGTAGGGCAAAACAAAGCCCATTTTTTTTCTCGAAACAATTTCATCGGGGAGTAAGTCTCCCATTGCATCCACTAACAGTTGCTTTGGTTTTGCTCCAATTTTATAGTGATCGGGCAAACTCAAGACATATTCTATCATTTGATAATCCATAAAAGGCTCTCTAATTTCGAGAGCATGAGCCATTCCCATCTGATCAGTATCTCGCAACAAAACTGGCATTAAATATTTATTCCACTCCAATATAGATACATCCGAAAGTGATTGAATTGGCATCACTGTATCATTTGCACTCATTGGCTTTTTTAGTAACTGTTTAAGTTGTCTTTGCGAAAACAATTGTTTGGTCGCTTTATACAAATCAATGGGCCCCATGTCCGATTTCAACCATTCCATTTTACGTTCCAAGGAAACATCTTTTTTAATAAAATTGATGGTATTAACCATTAAAATTCTTAAAAATTGAGGGATGCGTTTAATCCAAACATATTTGTCGTGATAGATGGAGTGAAACACCGGATAACCGGCAAACCATTCATCGCCACCCACCCCAGAAAGTGCAACGGTTATGCCTGCGTTTTTGGTTGCCATAGACACCACATAAGCATTGAGTCCGTCGATACTAGGGTGATCCAAAGCCTTTACAGCTTCAGGTAAAACTTTCAAGAAATCTTCAGGCAACAGTTTTATTTCAGTATGTTTGGTTTGGTATAAGTCTGCTATTTTTTTGGCAAAAGGTGCTTCAGAAAAAGCTTCATCTGCAAAACTGATATTGAAAGTATTAGGCTTATTTCCACATTCGTGCATAGCAGCAACAATGGCACTGCTGTCTATACCACCTGAAAGAAAAGCCCCTAATGGAACATCGGCCATCAATCGCTTGTCAACTGCCTTAAAAAAGAGGTCCTTAACCGTTTCAACTGCTTTTTCGTAAGTATCTGTATTTTTATTTTGTTTGTTTATTGACCAATAAGTGTGTTGAGCGATTTTATCACCCTGAATTTCAAGATAAGTACCTGCTTCCAAAGATTTAATTCCATTGACTAAGGTTTCGTTTGAAGTAACGGTATGGAAAGTCAAAAAATCACCCAAGGCATTATCATTGACATTAAAGGCGGTATTTTGCCCCTTCATTATGGTCCTGATTTCAGATGCAAAACTAAGTTGGTGTTGCTCATTAACATAATAGTACATTGGCTTCACCCCTAATCTATCTCTAATTAAAAACACTTTATCTACAACACAATCGTACAATGCGATGGCAAACATTCCATCTAAATATTCAACAAAAGAAATACCCCACTTAAGGTAAGCAGCTAATATTACTTCAGAATCGGTTTGGGTTTGGAAATCGTAGTCCGTTAAGCTTGCTTTAAGGGTTTTGAAATTATAAATTTCACCATTAAACACCATTACTACTTGTTGATTATTAGACAACATAGGTTGATGTCCAAGGGAAGATAAATCGATAATAGAAAGACGGGTTTGTGCCAATGCAACTTTGTGGTTCAACCATATTCCATCGTCATCAGGACCTCTGTGTTTCATTGCTGAAACCATTTTTTTGATGTCAATAGCGGCTTGTGACTGCTCTTTAAAATTAATAATTCCGCTTATTCCACACATGCTGTACTGTTATAAATTTGATGGATAGATTTTGACCACATTTGTTGTGTTAATTTCAAACCATTTTGGTAACTATTTTCTGCCATTTGCCATAGTTCATCGTCAGTTTTATTCATGATTTGTTCCAATGCACTTTGTAATTCAGCTTGATTCAAAGGACTAAAAGAATAACCATTACTTAAATCAAGAAACAATGAGGCTGCACCTACTTTATTGCTTAATACAAGAGGCAAAGCAGACAAACTCATTTCGTGAACAACCACACCCCAAGGTTCGTAAACACTAGGCAATACAAAAACACCTGCTTGCATTATCTCCTCTTTCATATTTGTTGGTTGAACAAAACCATGGTGGAAAATAGACTCATGTTTTACACGTTCCTCAAACAACTGACCTAGTCCGTAGCAATGGAGTTCCCACTTATGGGTTTGTTTCGCATTGGCAGTTATGAATGCTTGCCACAATGTATTTAAGTTTTTTTGAGGAATATAGCGCGCCACACTGATTAAAGTTCTGGGATAACTGCCTTTATTGGCTAGTTTTTCTTTACCTATTGTTTGGTATAAATCCACATCGGCTACATACAATCCCTTGTAAATACACTTAGCATTAAACCCTAGTTTTTTGGCGTATAGTGCTTGAGAATCTCCTGCTACAAAAGCAAAATTAAAAGATTTGAGGAATGTTTTTTTGGCAATTAATGACCAAATTTTTTGTTTCCAAGACCCTTGCCAAGGGGTATCCAACATCAGTACTTTGTGTTTTACTTGGGTTAGTGACTTAACAAGTTCAATATAAAATTTATTAATCCAGCCTGAACACAACAAAATATTAGGATTAAAATCTTTGACTAATTGACTTATTTCAGAATGTTTTTGCGCATCATACGTGAACCATTTAGACCTATGCAGTTCATTAAAAACGAAAGGGGCTTCGGGGTTAATTGGGTAGTGTATAATAAGTAATTCCGAATCTGGATAATCGTGCAAAAACTGCTTTAAACTTGCAATTGTGTATGCTGCTAACTCAGTATATAATATTAATACGCGCAAAATATTTACATTTGCAAAGATTAACTATAATAAATGAATTTCAAAACCTTATTGATGTGGTGTATGTTGATTTCAGTGTTTTTTACAGCATCCATCAAAAATGCGTTTGGTTTATTTGATTTTTATTGGTTTTATGTTGTTTATTTAATAGTTTGGTTGCGTGGTTTTTATGTAGTAGGATTCAAAAAAATTATCTTTAATGTTTTTTCAATTTCTTTAGGAGTACTTATTTTATTAAGTGTACTCAATTTTTTTCTATTTAAATACCCAATTTTTGATTTAACGAAACAAGCGGCAGGCTTTATTTTCTGTGGCATGGCATGGTGGTTGACAATGCACGACTATCAACACGATTTTAAACCCATTATTAAGGCTTATTTGAGCATTGCACTAGTTGCGGCTGTATTGTGTATTCCCGAACAACTATTGCACATTAACAACGTGCATATTACACCTATGAAAGGCGCTTTTATGGGATTATACAGGTGTTATAGTTTTTGCGAAGAACCCTTTTATTTGGCTATGTTACTTGCCCCAGCATTGGTATTGTATTTACACCAATGGTCAGAACTTAACAACTATCAAAAAATAGCCATCTTTTTTCTGTTAAATGGCTTGTTCATGACCTTTAGTGGGGCTGCTTGGATTGGATTGTTTGTTTATGGTGTTTTAGTAATGTTCAAAAAATCAAGTTTAGCGTACAAGGCTTTGTTAATGGGTATAGTTACACTTATGAGTTTGTTAATAGGCAGCTATCATGGCACACAAAAACGCATATCTGACACCGTTGAAATTTTTAAGTCATTTCCTCATTTACCAAGTTATCAGCAACTTATAAAAACAAATTCTTCGTCAAGATCTATATACTTGCATTCAATAACTGCTTGGGAACAGACCAAAAAAAACCCCATAACCGGAGGTGGTTTGGGGAGTCATCAAAACGCGTATAATAAAGTGGTTATTGAACCTTTAAAAAAGAGGGCAAAACCATTTGTTGTTCATTTGAATGCGGCAGATGCTGCCTCGGGTTTTATCCGTTGGATATCCGAAATGGGCTTATTAGGAGGTTGCTTGATTGTTTTGTTATTAGTACAATTGTTGTACATCAAGAAAGGTGCTAATAGTGAAGCGGCAGGCTCCTATTGGATTATCCATTTAATACACGGAGGGAACTATTTCATCCATGGTAGTTTCTTGTTTCTGTTCTTGAATTTCAGAACTTGGCGCTTGGTTCAATTGAATAGAAGCAATAAAGAAAGCAAACCATAATTGCCACGTGTAAGGATTGAGTGATGCCACCATAAAACTTTCGAAGAATGCCATAAAAATTGTGGCAAAAATAAAAGGCACTAAACGACGGCTACTAAATTGGTGTTTTACCACATAAGAAATTAATCCAATCAAATAGGCCAATAATCCTAACAAGCCTGTATTGAGCCAAATGGTTAAATAAGAATTATGGATATTACCATAATTGTGAATTAACATCGGTAATATTTTATAATAGGCTTTATCCCACTTAGAATATTCTTCAAAAGAAAATCCATGACCTAGCCAAAAATTATTTTGAATTTCCATCCAACAGGCTTCCCATATATAAATTCTTCCTGAGGCATAAGAAAGTGTATCCAAACGCAACTCTTTTTCGAGGTCGGCTGCCATTACCAATTGCTCAATCAATAACATTAAATAACTGTATCCTAAAGCAATGCCAATGATTAAAACAAAGCCTGCAAAAAAACGCACTCTAAAGAGACTGAAGACAAAGAAAAGGGTTAAAGCAATAATTGAATTCCGTGAACTTGCTAAAACAATTGAAAATAGAAATACAGATAATATGGCTAAAAAGACCCGTTTGCTGAATATTTGTGGTATTTTTTCTTTGATTAAATACAAATTCATGATGAATAATGTAGAGAAAATGCCCACCCCATTGGGATTACGGTGAATGCCATTAAAACGACCAAACTGAGCAAAACTTGCAGGATTTACTCTGGATAAAACAATACTTATAAAATACAGAAAAGTGGTTGTTATAATCAATTGTTGAAGGAATAGCAAGCCTTCCCCCTTTTCAAAAATCAACAATAATAAAACTGGAATTATCCAAATAACCAATCCATAAGAAAAGAGCTTTTGTAAGCCTAACATAGAAAAATTAGCAACCAAAAGCCCCAATAATGCAATACCTAAATAGGCAGCAAAATAGCGCAAATACGTATATTGAAAATTGGTTTTATTTTTTACAAACAACATAATGGCAATAGCCACAATTGCTAAATCTTTTCCATTTTTACCAGACTGTGAAAATAGGCTTGAATTACTGTCGGAAAACAACAATAAACTGGTAAAAACAATAAAAACGTATCTGTAATTTTCTTTACTTATATCATTTAAAATGACCAATACTGCTGCTATCATTGCCACTATAGAACCACCAAACGAAGCAAGCACTAATAGCAATAGTCTTCCTAATAGAGGATAACAGAGTTTTAAGTAATATTTAAGCTCCTTGATCAAGCTGTCAAAAACTTATTAAAATGTTGAATGTATTGTTGAATCATTTGGCTCCAAAGATAAGACTTAACCTTGGTTTGAGACGCTCTTTTTTGGGACATTAAAGTTTCAGAATTGCCATTTATGTATGACAGCATAGCCATTTTTAAATCATGCACTTGACCCGCTTGTATTAAACATCCATTTTCAGGGCTCACCAAATCCTTTACAGCGCCAACATCGGTTGCAATAACAGCTAATCCCCTTGCCATTGCCTCTAATATCACTGTGGGCATTCCTTCCGAACGAGATGGCACTAACAAAACATCAGCTGTATCGAGTATCGATTTAATTTGACTTTCATCACTTACACTACCCCAATATTTTAATTGATGATTCTTTAATTGCTTTTGTTCTGGAATTGGACCAATAAAATCAATAGAAAAAGAATATTTATCTAATAGTGGAAATATGGCTTCACTTAATACATCCAAACCTTTTCTGTATTCATAACGCCCTATAAACACAAACTTAATAGGTTTATTGTTATCGCCACTATTTAACTCATTTCTATACCATGAATCATCAATCCCTATTCCACAGTCGAATACATTTGAATTAAATGGCCTTACTAAACTTGTTAAATGCCCTCCCAAAGATTGGGCAAAACGGGCGTTTTTCAAAAGTGACTTAGCAGGAATTTGTAAAAGAAATTTTTCTAGTTTATCACGATTTGAATAGGGGGTTTGAAACATTTCCAAACCATGTAAATTGACCACAATCGGAGCTTTAACCTTATTTTGATTCCATGCCCATGCTGTAAAACCTTGTGCATACACCAAGTCGTATTGATGAATAGTGGATTGATAGTATTTCCAAAGTAACTGACTGTATCGCCAAGAATTATAAAGATAATGTCCTGGAAAAGCTGAAGATGTTGGGAAATGAAAACCGTTTATTTGAGAGATTATTAAGCCCGTTTTTTGTTGAACTTCGTCAGTTGTTGGCAATTGATTGGGCGCATAAACACAGTGTGCTAAAGTTACTTCCACACCTTCTTTTTCCAAATATTTTGCCAAATAATAGGAATGTTTTTGCATACCTCCCATTACAAAAGGAAAAATACCATCAGTCAATAAAAGAATTTTCATTTGTTATGGTGAAGGGGTAGAATAGTTGATGAATATAAACAATTAATATTTTGTTAAATACAATTGAAACACATGAAATGGATTTGCCCATCTCAAATATTTAAGAAAAACAGGGGAAACAACCCACGAACACTTTAAAACTTGATAAGTATAAATGGCTTTTATTTCATTATAAATCGCAGGATATGTTAACTTTAAATTGGGCAAAATTTGTTTAAATGCGAAGATTGATTCATGAATGTTTTGATGGGTCATTGTTTTTGGCTCTCTCAATAAAACAATAAAATTATCCATTGGAAATTGTGCATCTGTGGGCAATACTTTTTGAGAATAGAGTTTGATATATGGCAATGAATCAATGAAAGCCTGATGGTGGTTTTCAGATAGACCGTAATTTACTAATAATAAATTATCTGAAATATTAATAACTTGACCATGTTTAAATAAATCAAAAATAAAATTCATATCCTGAGATCTATTTAAATTAGTATCAAAATATATATTCCGAATATTCTTATGCATGAAACTACTAAACACAAATGGACTTTTGAATAATATTTGCGCCTTTAACAATGAAGTATTACTAACCAATGTTTTGGTGTAATAATTTTCATCAAGCTTTATAATGGCGCTATTTCCTATGCCTATTACTTGTGGATGAATTTTAAACTGCTTTAATTTTGTCTCTATCAATTGGGGCAATGCAAAATCATCAGCATCTATCCAAACCACATATTCTCCTGTTGCTTTTTTCAGCAAAAAATTACGTGCTTCTGGTCTACCTTTATTTATTTCAAAACGATGTAACGATATACGACAATCCTTATGTGTTGATAGTATATCCCATGTATTATCAGTCGATCCATCGTCTAAAATTAAAAATTCAAAATTTGAATAGGTCTGATTTAAAATTGAATTTATTGATTTTGAAACAACATCTGCCATGTTATAAACAGGCATCAGAACTGACACTATAGGAGCGGTATTCATCAATTATTGTTCTAATATCATTTTAGCAGCGTGTTCCCATTGGTATTCTGCTTCAATTTTTGTTTTAAAATGCTGACCAATACTCTCACGTAAATCTGGATTTTCTATTAATTGTATTATTGCATTGGCAATTGCCTCAGCTCCTTTGTCTATCAATATCCCATCTTTTAAATCTTCCATGACATCATTGACTGGACGATTATTTGGAGCAATTACGGCTTTTCCCAATATTCCATATTCAAAAATTTTTATTGGCGAACCATACCAATTGGACCCCGGCATAACGCATATATCCATCTGTTGAATATAACTAGGCACTTGCTGATGTGGCACTTTTCCAATAAATCGAACACATTCTGTTAGTTGTTGCTCTTTTACTTTTTGTTTTAAACTGTCTAATAAACTACCTCCACCCACTATACATAATAACGCCTCAGTATTCTTTCTTCTAACTATCCCAAATGCCTCTATTAAATCCTCAACATCATGATGCGGCAATATTGACCCCACAAAACCTATTACTACTTGTTTCTGACTGGTTTTTAAGTCAAATGGCAATGGTATAATTCTTTCAAACTCTTCTTTATTGATACGGTTGGGCGAAATGATAATTTTACTACTCTCAATTTGATATCGGTTTACTAAAAATTCTTTTAATGCACTAGATACCACCCAAACTTTATCTGCTGATTTGTACTTTCTTTTTTCTTTATTATGACCCAAACTTGTCCATAAACTTATACCCTCTAAATGATTCATTTCTTGAACAAAAGGAGAATTTACTTCAATATAATGTTTAACTTTATATTTTTTAACAACCGCTACCGAAGCATCTTGTAAATACTCCGAACGCTCATAAACTAAATCAGGCTGATACTTAATAATGGCTGCTTCTAAACGCTTAGCAGCCCTCTTGTCGTGCATCATCAAACGAAAATCTTTGAGAGTAACCCAAACATAACGAGGAATTATTTTTTTAATGAATCCTTTTAAACCTGAGTGAGTTATCGCTTTCCCATCTTTGTAGGGTACTTCTTCTAATGTTGTACCACCCATAATAACAGGAATAACCTCTGCCCCCAATTTTTGTAAAGCAATTATGGTTTCTCGCTGATGAGTGGCGTAACCAACTTCAGTAACAATATCGTGGGTTGGATGAGGGGAGTAATAGATAATTTTCATTTTTGGGGAGAACTGACCATGTCAAGTTTTACTTATATTGATTTTAGTTTCACTCGTTTTCTGTAAAACCATGTCACAGTGTCGCTCAATGTTTGCACAGTGTAACACAATGTTTATTTTGTGAACCATGTCACAGTGTTGCTCAGTGTTTAACAGTGTATCACTATGTTTTATTCTGTGAAACCATTTCACAGTGTCGCTCAGTGTTTACACAGTGTAACACAATGTTTTCCTCTGTGAAACTCTGTGAAACTGCTTTTATGGCTCACAGTGTAACTCAATGTTTTATTCTGTGATACTCTGTGAAAGAGCATAAAAAAATCAAAGTTAATAAGGTTATTGTATAATTATGACACTCGATTATAAAATCAATCTTTTTATTCCATCTTTAAGACTTTTAGTATGAAAATTTAAAAGAAGTCCAACTTTGCATCCTGATAATTTTAAATATGTCAAAAGTTGTGCAGTATGAACATCTGTAAAAGCTTCAACTGTTTTTAATTCAATTATCACCTTACTCTCAACTAAAATATCAATCCTATATCCACACTCTAGTTTTACTTCTTCATATATCAAAGGCAATCCTTTTTCTGATTCTATATTCAAACCTTTCTTTTTTAATTCATAAATCAAACAAGCTTGATAGGATGATTCTAATAAACCTGGACCAAGATTAGTATGTACTTTATATGCAGCGTCAAGAATTTCATGGGTTATTTGATTCGTTTCCATTTTGTAGTTTTTTTATTATTTCTTTCACATGTAATTAAAAATCAATTTAATTGCATATTTATTGTGTTACTCTGTGAATTACAATGTATTACCTTGCTTACACTGTGTTACTCTGTGAATTACTCTGTGTTACACTGTGGTTAGTTCCTCCACTCTAAACTTTCTATGGTTTATGGTTAAAACACTTTTATGATTTCAATACATCTTCTCTGTAATACGTCTTTTGAGGAATATTGATTTCAGTGCGATGAAATACATCAGGAATGGATTCACCGGCTAATAGCATTTCAATAAATGGATGGTAATAACTTGGAATATTCTTTTTATTAGCAACAAAAAAATCTGCATCAAACAAGTCAGCCCTTTGAATAAACGCAAACATCATTTGTGCTGAATAATGATCCACATTGGGCCCCTTTTCTGCTTTTGTAGGTGCAAAATACTCACTTTCTTCTATTCCTTTATACCCTTTTCCATTTGGATTGGGATAAAATTGATAAGTATGTGCTTCGGCAATTCCGAATTGTTTCGTTAAGTTTAGCTGATGAATCATCCAACGCAAAGGCCCTTTAATGGCTTTCAATAATGGATTTTGTCTTAAATTATCAGTTGTTCTTTTTTTATCGGGTGTCCAAATTAACAAAGTTGCTGACAATTCTTGAGGTATAAGCACCACATGTGGTTCCCAACTGTCCACCGTGCTCGGATTCCAATCCTTCTGATGAAAATGTTTGTTGATTTTCATCTCAACTTCCAAAGTATCGGGATTGACTTGTGGATTTTTTTCAAACAAAAAGCTTTCATAACCTGAACCAAAAAAAGCATTAGTCGTGAGCATGTAATTGTTGTGATGGTGAATGCAATGCGCCGCAATATTGTCTCTTTTTTCTTTATCTGGCGGAAACAAATGGATTTTTAAATTAAAATGCTCCGTTTCATAAACATATAAAAAAGGAATATTATAACCAGTCCATTCTTGTTTTAAAAACCCTTGGTCTAGGAAATTTCTTTGAATAACTGCTTTCAAAAAAGCTTTGTCCGCTGCCATTTCTAATAACAATGGTGCTACTTTTTGATGAAATTCCTGACGGTTAGGAGTTTCATTTTCTAATTTTAATAGTCTTTGCAGGTATTCGTATTTTTCGAGTAGGTGTTGTTTCATTGGGTTAATTATTAAGTGATAGTTAATGAGTTGGAGAAATTAGAATTTTTATAGAATATGTAAAATATCTTTTTAAAAAACTCTCATAAATACTATAAAGTTTATGAGTAATTAGATTTTTGATTTTAGTTTTCTGTAGTGCTTGAATATAAAAATCAAGGTAAACCCAAAAAATAGAAATAATCCCAAATAAAATATCCAAAATAGCTTTGAATTTTTATTGTAAATTCCATGAAAGTTTGGTGATTGAAATTTATTAAGTATTGGATTGAATCTTAACCTGCTATTAATGAATAGTCTCAGTTTCCCCGCCTTATATTTTTCTAAATAACCTGAATAAGTATAAAACTTATATTCATCTTTTCTAAGTTGTTTTAGTAAAGTTTCCAGAGTCTTGATATCCGGCATTCCAGCTTTTCCAACAGTGTAGGGATGAAACATAACCACAAATACATCTTCATCAGAATAGCTTTTTAAGTTTCCCTTATTTTGATTATTAAAAATCTCAAAATCTTCTGTAGTAAATGGTAAATAATTGAAAGGCATTCCGTAGGATTTGCCCGCTATATCACTACTAATTGTTGTAAAACCAAGTTCCTTAATTACAAGTAATGTGTTTTTATCATAAGTGTTCCAAGGTGGTGAAAACACAGTCACTTTTTTTTCAAATAAACTATCTAGATAATTTTTTCCTATTTTAATTCTTTGAAATTGAGATTCATAACTATCTCCAACAAATTCGCTTTTACCTACTTTTGATTTGCTCTTTCCATCAATATTATTATCCAAATGAGCAAAACCATGCATCATTACCTCAATTGTTCCATTCGGAACCAACTGCTTTAGTAACGTATTTTTTTGAGTACTAACGTGATCTTTATATGGTATAATACCCACATTAATGGGAATTTCAAGCTTAACAAATAACTCAACTATACTATCTTGCATTCCTCCATTTCCTATCACATAATCATCTAATCTAAAAATTATTGATGGTTGAGAAAATAAAGGTAAAGTGAAAAATAGTAAAAAGTAACGCATATTTGAAATTGATGTTAAAAAAAATGGTGTTTTTCATTCCACTTTATCTACCACATAATTTGGACGTTTTCTGCTTGCATCTAGGGTTCTCCATAAATATTCACCTAATATGCCGATGGCAACCATTTGGAAAGCGGATACAAATAAAAAAACTAACATCATTGCGGTCCATCCTTCTACGGCAATATTACCAACAAATCGGTTATACAAAATAAATAGAGCATAAAATATTGCTACTGCTCCCAATACAAATCCAGAAACTGTTATAATTCTGATAGGTGCAAAAGAAAAAGCCACAAATGAATCCACAAATAGTTTGATTTTTTTCTTCATGGTCCAACGGCTTTTTCCAGCTTTTCTCTCTAACCTTTTGTATGGAATGGTTATGTACTCATATTTCAACCAAATCAATAGATACAAGCTATTGGAGTTTTTTTCATCCATCGCCAAAACTTCTTCTTTTAGTTTTTTATCAAACAAGACATAATCAAAGCCTCCTTTAGGTAAATTTGGCAAAGCGTACTTCCTGATTAAGAATTGGAATGTATTGGCAAATACTTTACTTAAAAAGGGGTCTTCACGGTCTTCCCTATTTCCCATCACCAATTGAATCCCTTTTTGCCAATGTGCAAACATTTTGGGCATCAATGAAATTGGGTCTTGTAAGTCGGCAGAGATAATAACATTACAATCGCCTGTTGCATATTTCATTCCTGCAAGTATGGCATTGTAACTTCCAAAGTTACCCGATAATTTAATCAGTTTTACTTTTTCGGGATACTTAGTTTTAAACTTTTGCAAAGCTTCCCAAGTATTGTCTTTTGAACCATCATCAACCATTACATACTCAAAGGTAGTGCCTTCAGGAAAGTTTTTTTCGTTTTCTATCAATTCCTCAGACGTTGAAGGAATGTTAAGTTCGTTGTAATAACAGGGTATTATGATTGATATTTGGAGCATTGGTTGTGGGGTTATTGACCTCACCCCAACCCCTCTCCAAAGGAGAGGGGCTAGGAGGTTTGTTTATTTAATGTTGTGAGCGTTACTTAATTAGTTATAGCCTTTGAGTCATGCTGGAAAAAGTTGCGCATGGGGCTGGCAGCTAGGGCACTTTTATTCAGCATCTCTTTCAGCACAGGTTTAAGCATCTTTTTGGCCTCACCCACTAGGCTGAGCCTAGTCGCGGCTTCCCCTCTTCTTGGCTTAGCCGAGAGAGGGGAACTTTTGATTAGCGTTTAAAGGGAATTTTAATTTTATTTGATTGTATTATTCGCTAACTACTCCCCTTTCCTTTGGAGAGGGGTTGGGGGGTGAGGCCATATCCCCACTTCGCACTCTTTAGTTAGTGCTGTATTTAATTAAAAAACGCTTTAACTTTCTCTATTACTTGCATTTGTTGCTCTTCCGTCATTCCTTGGTAAAGTGGAATACTTAAGGTTTCATTGGCAATTTTTTCAGCTATGGGAAAATCACCTTTTTGGTAATTTAGTTCTTTGTATGCTTTTTGTAAATGTGGCGGAACTGGATAGTGTATCACTGTACTAATACCCTGTTCTGTTAAATACTTTTGCAAAGCATCCCTTTTCTCTGTTCTGATTTGGTATATGTGATACACCGACGTACAATTTTCTGCATTTTGTGGTAAGGTTAAACCTTCTATTCCTTCCAAATGTTCATCGTATATTTTTGCCAACCTTTGTCTTTCTAATGTATCTGCTGGTAAATATTTTAATTTAACATTGAGTAAAGCGGCTTGTAACTCATCCAATCTGGAGTTGACACCTTTAATTTCATTATAATATTTGACTTGTGAACCATAGTTGCGAAGAACCTTTATTTGTTTGATAAGAGACTCATCATTGGATGTTATTGCACCGGCATCTCCCAATGCCCCTAGGTTTTTACCCGGGTAAAAACTTGTGGCATTCAAATGTCCAAAACTACCAGTTAATTTTCCATTGCACAAAGCGCCTTGTGCTTGCGCATTGTCTTCAACTACTGCCAATTTATATTGATTGGCTATTGCCATAATTTTATCCATTTCAGCGGCTTGACCATATAAATTAACAGGAATAATGGCTTTGGTTTTGGAAGTTATTTTAGCTTCAATTAAAGTGGGATTAATATTGCAAGTAACCCAATTTGGTTCTACAGGAATAGGAATAGCACCCACATAAGAAACAGCTAACCAAGTGGCGATATAAGTATTTGATGGCACTATAACCTCATCACCTTCACCTATGTTAAGTGCTTTTAGTGAGAGAATGAGGGCATCTAATCCATTGGCAACTCCAACGCTGTAGGTTGTTTGATTGTAGTGGGCATAGTTTTGTTCGAACTCTTCTAAATGCTTACCCATAATGTACCAACCCGATTGTAGTACACTGTCAAAAGCGGCTTTAAGCTCCTCTTGATGGGCTAAGTTAATTGATTTTAAATCTAAGTATGGAATCATTGTTGGGGGTTAATGGTTAGTGGTTAATAGTGTAATGGTTATTAGTTTCACGCCGTTCAGCGTGAGGTTAATAGTTAAGGGTTTTACATTTTATCATCCTGAGTGTCAGCCATAGGCTGATTTACCGAAGGAAGTCAAAAGGTTATACGTTCACTTTCATGTCGCCCTTCGGTACGATTCAGCGCAGCTGAATCACTCAGGATGACAAAAAATGAAATAAGATTATTGTTTTTTGCTTAACCATCTTGTCATCCAGAGTAGACGCTTTAGCGGCTGTATCGAAGGAGGACAAATGGTTTACGTTTACTTTTTTGTCGTCCTTCGGTACTATTCAGCACAGCTGAATCACTCAGGAAGACAAAAAATGAAATAAGATTATTGTTTTTTGCTTAACCACCTTGTCATCCTGAGTAGACGCTTTAGCGGCTGTATCGAAGGAGGGCAAATGGTTTACGTTTACTTTCTTGTCGCCCTTCGATAATATTCAGCACAGCTGAATCACTCAGGATGACAAGAAAGTTAATAAGGTTACTATATTTTCTTACTTATTAATTATTTTTCCATCAACTACTTCATAGTTATTTCCTTGACTATCTATAAAGACATTTATTGAAATTTCTTTTAATTTTTCACCATTATTATTCACCCAACCCTTTTGTCTGGCTGGGTTTCCAACCATAAGGGCATTAGGAACAACATTTTTTGTTATCACACTTCCTGCTGCAATAAGGGCATGTTCTCCTATTTCTATGCCTCCTAGTATAGTTGCATTTGCACCAATACTACAACCTTTTCTTAAATAGGTTTTTTGAAATTCAGTTGGATACTGTTTGGATTTAGGATATGGGTCATTTACAAAGGTGGCATTTGGACCGATAAAGACAGAATCTTCTACTCTAATGCCATCCCACAAATAGACGCCACTTTTGACGGTTATATTGTCACCTATCACTACATCATTTTCTATAAAGGTATGGCAATTGATGTTACAATTACTTCCGATTATAGCATTTTTTAAAATAACTGCAAATTGCCAAACAGTAGTTTTTTCACCTATTTGCTTGGTTTGCACATCTGCTAATGGATGAATCATTTCTTTTGTAACACTTTAAAATCTTCGTAACTTCTGATGTAATCGGCTTCGTTGTATACACTAGAAGCAATAACTAGCTGAACAGCATTGTGTGAATATTGCATAGTATGCCAACACAACTTAGGCATATACAGGCCCATGTCAGGCTTGTCTAATACAAAAACACTAAGACTTCCATCAAGCATTTCTGTATTAACAACTATTCTACCTGCCATGGCAATAAGTACCATTTCGGTTTCATAATGGGCATGCCTTCCTCGAACAACTTCTTCAGGGGTATAGTAGGTCCAGAAATTTCGCTTAATTTCAAATGGAATGTCAGCATTAGATTCTCCAATAGACAAATAGCCCTCGGAAGGTTTTCCAATGCGTTTAAATTGGATAATATGGGGTTGTATCATGGGTTGGTGGACAAATGTTTAATAACTATATTTTGAGTCAAATACATTAATTCAAATTGCTTTATTTCCTTAAATTCTTGATATTTATATTGCTTGACTAATAGATTATTTGCAAAAAATGTATTGATTTTATCTAAACTTAAAAAAATACCAGACTGCGTATCTTGAAGAAATTGACTGGTAATACCGCTCTGTGAAATATAAATTATTGGAATTTTTGAATACAATATTTCATAGAATTTTGTTGAAATATAGTCTTTTGCATATTCAGGATGAACTATTAATATAAAATCATATTCTCTTATTTTATTAAATAACTCGTTTGATTGAATCAAAGAATAATAATTAACTTTTTTTCCTACTAATAATTTTTGATTAAAAACCTCTTTATACCTTTCTGTTTTAGAAAAAAAATCTATAAAAAAAGGAGAATTTTCCCCTTCTATAGATTTTGCGATGGCATTAAAATAATTTCCAATTCCATCATATAATTCACCTAAGTATGCAATTCTAATTTTGTTATGATTTAATTCAATTGGTGTGTTTCTAGGAATTATAGACTCACTATCAAATCCGTGAGGCAATACTTTCATTTTATTTGCACTGTTAGGATAAGTTTTGATTAGATATTCGTACATGACACCTGTTGCTACAAATATAGTATCAGCACTACTTACTACTAAAGATTCTTTAAACTTTTCAAATTGTTTTCTTCTATTACTAATTAATGTAATCCCATAATTTTGCCCCCAAGTCCATGGGTCTCTTAAGTCGGCAACAAAGTTAATATTAGGGTTTTTTTGTTTGCAAAGAGCAGCATAATATAAAAGATTAAAAGGAGCACCACTAACAATAAGGTTTTTTATTCCTTTTTTTTTTAGTAAATACTCTATTTTACTAATTATTTCTTTTTTATCAAAAATAACCCTATCGAAATAATTACCTTTAGTGAAAATTTTTAAAAATACAATTGCTGCCTTGTATATTATTTTGTCAAAAAAATTTAATTGTGTTTTAGAGATAATTTTGGGAAATAAATTCCTATAATTAAAAATATATTTAACATCTTTAATATCCTCTTTCCAAAGTGAATCATTAAAATTGCTTTTAGTCGTTAAAATGTAAGGCGTAAACTTATTTTTATTTAAGTATTTTGAATATTTTGCCCAACGTCTCCCACCTACACCTGAAGCAGGCGGAAAAGTATGAGAAACTATTAGAACCTTATTTTCCAAACTTCAAAAGTTTTATAATCCTAAAATACCTATTCCATAATTTTTGATCGGAATCAAATTCAGAATGTAATCTTGGCTTTTCTTTCATTATATCCTCAAACTCTTTTTCTGACAAATTTAATTTTTTAATTATATATTCCTTCTCCGATATTATTGAATGATCTTCTAATGGCTTATTTTGAAGAATTAGTTTAGCTTGCTCTTTTGAAGTTTTACCTGCACAAATTTGATTTGATAAATGTGCTCTTCTTTTGTCAGCTCCAAATTTTACAGGCAAAATATACGATTGATAAAACTTAGTAAAAACCGATTCATAATGTTTGCCTCCGTAATCTACCCAACCAATTTCTGAAATCAATCTTTGTTTAGCATTTTCTTTGTTATATTCAACAAAGTTTAAAATTTCAAAAGTTTCTAATTTTGAAACCCAAAAATAAAATAAAGCTTTATAAAAACTGATGAAGGGATAAGTTTTAAATTTTATTCCTTCTCCAAATTTCTTCGTTATATCTTTAATATTTAAAAAATCCCTTTTGTTATAAGTCCATCCCTTAGGCATAATAGCCTCCGTTTCTAAATTAAAGCCACTTAGAGTATACTTGATATTAAATTTATGAGCCAATTTATTTAGAATAGCATAAATAGCATGATCTGTTAAAACTTCTATATCTATAACTCCAGCTTTTAGATACGCTTTTTGTAGTCCAGCAAATTCTTCCCAATCAATAACATAAGTATAAAGTTGAAAATTAAATTTTTCACAGATTTTTTCTATATTTTTTACAGCTGTATCAGAATTCCATCCGTTGTCTAAATGAATAACTAATGGTCTTAAACCCATTTCATGGGCTAACAATGCCATGTAACTACTGTCTATCCCTCCACTTAAACCTAGTAAACAGTCATATTTATTGCCTTCTCCTAGCTTTTTTATTTGATTTATTTTATCTAAAAGAAATTTTTGTTTTTCCTCTTTAGAACCTAATTCTTTTGTTTTTGTATTATAATTATTGCAGTAATTACAAATACCTTTATCATCAAAAAAAATATGATTCGTATCTGAATTATTCAATAAACATTGTTTACATTCAGCTTGACCATTCATTTGCATACTTACAAACCTATTTTTGGGTAATTGATTAAAATTGATTTAGGGTCGTTGTTTCTGTAAACAAACAAACTCCCTGCAGCAATTGCATTTGCTCCTCTATTTATAGCCTCTTTCATGTTGCTAATACTATTACATCCACCAATAGATACAATAGGGACGCTTAAATTTTTTAACTCTGCAATCATTTCCAAATTATATCCGGTAAATGTACCATCTTTTTCAATATCTTGTAAAAAAATTTCACCAATTCCTAATTCAATCATTTCTAAAGCAAAAGATTTAATATCTTTCTTTGTATACTCTTTGCCTGAATTGAAATGTGGGCGAAGTTTTCCAAAGATATTTTTTTTAAAATCAAGTGACATCACCACACTTTGAGCACCATAAATATTGGCAATTTGGGTAATTACTTTAGGATTTTCTTGTAAAACTGAATTCAAAACTACTTTTTCGATTCCTAATCCAAATATCTTTTTTGCTTGTTCTAATGTTTTTATTCCACCTCCATAACCTAAGGGCATAAAAGCCTCACCTGCCATTTCATAAATCAATTTATAATTGGGTTCTTTGTTTTGTTTGGAAGCTTCAATGTCTAAAATGACGAGTTCATCGACTTTTTTTTCATTAAAAATTTTTATAGCGTTTAATGGATCGCCAATGTAATTGGGATTTTTAAATTTGACGGTCTTTACCAATCGATTTCCCATTATGGTTAAAACTGGTATGATGCGTGTACGACTCATTGTTTGGTATGTTTAGTTAATGGCTGTCGAGATAAGATGTCTCCTTCGTCGACATGACAGCCTTGTTTTCGTTTCGTTTAAAACTTTTTATAAACGCTTATTTAGTTTTCATTCCGTTTACCCCCGGCTGTCATTCCGACAACGGAGGAATCTTGGTTCTATTTCAAGATGGCTGTCGGAGAGAGATGTCTCCTGCGTCGACATGACAGCCCTGTTTTCATTCCGTATACCCCGGCTGTCATTCCGACAACGGAGGAATCTCGGTTCTAGTTCAAGATGGCTGTCGGAGAGAGATGTCTCCTGCGTCGACATGACAGCCTTGTTGTTAATATGACAACCTTTTGAATTACATGACAGCTAAGTATTACCCTATATATTCCAGAAAGGTTTTAAAAAAAGCTTGTCCGAATACATGCGACTTTTCGGGATGAAACTGAACACCTATGATGTTATCCTTTATAAATCCATTGTGAAACACTTGTTCTCCGTATTCTGCTGTCGATAAAACATCTTCCTGTTCTTTGCAATTGACAAAATACGAATGGACGTGATAAAAACGCGGTATTTCTTCTTCGAAAACACAATCACTAAATGGTTTTTTTATAAAATGAGTATCAGACCATGCCATGTGGGGTACTTTAATGTCCTTATTTGTAAATACAAATTTCTTAGTATTTGCTTCAATCCATCCTAAACCATTGCAGTTACCTTCTTCACTGTAAGAAGTCATTAATTGCATGCCAAGACATATCCCTAAAATTGGTTTTTTTTGAATTAATACTAAATCATTAAGCACTTCGATTAAACCTTGGTTTTGCAGATTTTGCATCCCTTGTGTAAAGTGACCGACACCTGGCAAAATCAAGCATTTAGCAGATTGCATTATTTCAATATTATTGCTTATTACTACTTGGCCTGCCCCCACTTTTTTAAGCATATTTTTGATGGAAAGGGGATTTCCAAGACCGTAATCAATGATAACTATTGGTGTATTCATTTAGTTTAATAATGTTTCTATGATGTAATCCGCCACTTTATTGAGTTTGGGTTTTTCAGTTTTACCCTTAACTAGAAGTTCATTGCATTTTTGAATCAATTGATCTAATTCTTTGACATGAAAAATCATTTCATTATCAGTTAGGTAAATTAAACTTTCTTCTCTTTTTTCAAATGTAATGCAAGGTACTCCAAACCATTTGCTCTCCAATGCAACAGTAGAACCAAAACAAATACTTAAATCACTTATTGATAATTGATTATATAGCGTTTCCTTTGAATTAATTTTATTATATTCTACAAATATTACGTTATCTAAAGTATTGTTTTCCAGCATTAAATCTTCCTCATTTTCTGATGGATGTCTCCGAACTAACAATTGAATTTGAGGATTTTGTTCTGCTAATTGAAACAAGTACCGGAATGTATCTATTTTTTTTTGACGTTTATCTCTAACGGAAAATAATGAAATCACTTTTTTATCAATCAGTTTATCTACAGGTATTTTGTTTAGATAATTAACAACTTCATCTTCCATCAAATGACCTGAAACTAATAGCATCTTATCAGGTAAATTATTCTTATTAATTAACAACTCCTTCATTAAATTATCCCATACAAACCAATAATCAAAGCTTACAAAGGCATCTTGAGCTTCTCCCGACTTCATTCCATTCATGGTGTTATAGGTCAACACATTATTTTTATTCATTACCTCACCAATAATAGCACCTACTACTCCATTTTCTCCTTCATTAATTAATAGTTTATGAATGCCACTTTTAATATAGGTTTCACATTCATTTATTAATTGGTGAATATGATTCCATTCATTTAATATTTGATTGAGAATATACCAATCCGTCTCCTTTAATTTAGTTATATCAACTACTGGAAACTTTCCTCCTTTTTCTTGAGTTTCAATAACAACAATATTTGATTCATTTACACCTAGTTCAATAACTGCATTTTTAACATTATTTGAATTTACAAAAACAACAAAATTATCATTGTCAACTAAATTAAGGAGTATGTGTTTATAAATTGACAATTGAAAAATATCAACAATTAAGATTCCAACTTTATTTTTATTTGCCTTTACATTATTAGTTTCCTTGTATTGATTTTTAAAATTAATAATTGTTTTAAAATATTTAATTAATACTTTTGATTTAATACAATGGTATAAATCCTCTATATAATATACAGGTTCATTGTTAAAATCTTTTTCAAAAGTATAGTGAATAAATGAGATTCTAAAATTTGACCAATACACCGCTTTTTGAATTGCTAATGTTATGTCATATTTTCCAATTTGAAACAATTCAGGGAATTTAGTTTTGAAAGTATTAATTTTTTCGTTGTTTCTTTCCCACAAATACCAAGTACTTGGGACTCTGTTAATATTTGCCTCTATGTACTTTATGTTTTCTTTTTTTTCTAAATCAAAAGCAAGTTGGTTATATATAAAAACATTAACACCATTTTTTAATGCCTTTAGATACTCTTTCTGATTTAATATGTTTACCGCAAACACCATTTTAGGACATTTGGTTTATTAATTTATGTGTTATAAAATCTTCTGTTTTCTTCATAGAATCAAAAGTTGCACCACCAATATGTGGTGTAATTATTACATTTTTATATTGAGATGCTTTTATCAAAGTTAACAATTGATTATCCTCACTTTGTTCCATAGTGATTACATCTACTGCAATACCTTTAAAATGAGTTTGTTCAATTTTTTGTATCATATAATTTTCTTGAGTCAATTCAGCCCTAGCTGTATTTACAAAATACTTATCCTTCATTAAATCAAAAATTTCATTGTTTACAATTACTCCATTTTCTGGAATAAAAGAAGCCGTTAAAACAATACAATCTGACCAAGATACTAGCTCCTTTATACTATTAAATTTAATTTCACTACTATCAGGAATGACATTGTTATTTATATCAAAATAAGCAAGTTGGGCACCCATTGCTTTAAGATATTGTGAAACTATTTTAGCTACTCTTCCTAATCCAATAAACCCTATTTTACTTCCATTTATCTCATTACCTCTGTAATTTTCTCTATTCCAATTTATATTGTTTGTGTTTTGAAAAGCTCTAGAATAGTTTCTATAAAGAGCTATAATGAGTCCAAGTGTATGCTCTGATGTTGCTTTTATATTTTTTAAAAATTCGTTTTCTCCTTTTAATGATATGATTTTAATATTTTTACTAACGCAATATTCAATATCAATGTGATTCAATCCTGTAGTTGGTGAGCAAATATATAATAAATTGGGGGCGCTTTTTAACAAATCAGCACCAATGAAATATTTAAGTCTTACAAATAAGATATGTTTATCTGATATAAATTCTTCTATGTCTTGATTATTAAATTTACTAACATTTCCAAATTGTCTAAGTTGGTTAATTGCAAATTCTGAAAAATTGTCTGACTCTAAAATTCCTATGTTCATAATACTCTTTTCAAAATTTCAATATCTTCAATTGTATCTAAATTGATTGATTTGCTTTTTGGCATTATGTACAATAATGGTTGCTCACCTATAATCAAGTTTTTCATTAATAATTCAATTCTAGTTATATAAATACAACCATTTCTTACAAAAATTGCACCATGGTCTTGACGTCTAACACCCTTATTATGATTAGTATTAAGTGGTATTGAAGTTTTTCCATCTGTTGCTTTTTTATACATTACTAAGTCGTTGATGTATTCCTCTTCGTAAGCAGAAATAAGGCTATCATTACTACTCTCACAAAATAATTCAATTGCAGTTCTTAAATCTTCGGTTGTTCTTAAAGGTGATGTTGGTTGTAACAAAAGAACAGCTTCAAAATAGTCTCCTTTACTTTGATAAAATGCTAATGCGTGATTAATTAAATCTATTGACTTGGCTTTATCTCCTGAAATATCATCTGGTCTGATAAAAGGAAATTCTGCACCAAACTTTTCTGCAATTTGACCAATTTCTATGGAATCTGTACTAACAATTAACTTAGAGATTACTCCTTCTTTTACTAGAGGTAGTGTTGGTATTATAGTATGGGCAATTAAAGGTAATTCTTTAATTTCAATAATGTTTTTATTGGGTATTCCTTTTGAACCTCCTCTTGCTGGAATTATCGCTAAAATTTTCATAAATTAATTAAGGTTTCCAAAATCTTAAGTCCTTTATTGCCACTTTTTTCAGGATGAAACTGAGTACCAAAAACATTGTCTTTTTTAACTGCTGAAGCAAATTTCAATGTTCCAAATTGTGTTTCAGATAAAATATTTTCCTTCATTATAGGTTCAGCATAATAAGAATGCACAAAATAAAAATTTGAACCTTCTTTTGTGTTTTTTAAAATCGAATTATCCCAAGAAACTGTTTCAGGTTTTGAAATTTCATGCCAATTAATATTGGGCACTTTAAGTTCTGTATTATTGGGCAAGGGCTTAACATTTCCTTCAATTAATCCTAATCCTAGAGTTTCTTTATGCTCATACCCCCTAGAGAGCATCATTTGCATTCCTAAACAGATTCCCATAAAGTTTTTACCAGTTTTTATAAAATCATGTATAGCGTCTGGAAAAAAATTCTCATTAATCATTTTCATACCATCTGGAAATGCTCCTACACCTGGCAAGACTAAAATATCTACTAGTTTTATTTCATCAGGCCTTTCTACAATAATAGGATTAGCATTTAAATGTATAAACGCCCTTGACAAACTCAACAGATTACCCATTTTGTAATCTATTATTCCAACATTAATTTTCATCTTGTCTTATTTTAATTCCAACACTTTCCGCATATTCTTTTATTGCTGTTATATTGGTTTGTTGATAGTGTAATGCCTTAGCTATAGCAACAGCGTCTGCACCACTATCAATTGCTATTTTAAAATCATTTGGATGTGCAAATCCTCCACAAGCAATTACGGGAATTTTAGTTGCTTCGGTTACCATTTTTATTATCTCTGCATCCATACCTTTGCCAGTCCCTTCTTGATCTATAGAGGTCAATAAAATTTCACCTGCACCTAATTCTTCTACTTTCATTGCAAATTCAACTACATCAATTTCCGTTTTTTCTCTTGCTACATCATACCAAACTTTATAATTTCCATTTTGATCTTTTTTCGCTTGAATGGAAACAACCATGCATTGTGAGCCAAATTTATCTGCTACTTTAGATATTATTTCAGGTGTTTTTACAGCTTGAGTGCAAATGGCTACTTTATCTGCTCCACTCCTTAGTATTTCAGTAACATCCTCTATTGATCTAATACCACCTCCCACTGTTAAAGGGACAAACACATTTTCAGTGGTTTTTCTTATGATATCTTTCAATGAATCTCTGTTGTACAAACTAGCCACTGCATCAACATAAAGAATTTCATCTGCACCTTCTGTATAATATTTTTTGCAGAAATCATTTGGATCACCTGTCAAAAAGCGCCATCCTTCTAAGTGTATACCCTTAATAAGTCTATTCCCTTTGATATCTAATCGGGCAATAACTCTTTTCATTTATTGAATCTTGTGTTTCAATGTCCATTCGCCATTAATATTTTCCCATAAATGTGGTGACCTTGCATTATTAATAACCTCCCAATAGCGTTCTTCACTTATTCCCATATAATTTAAAACTTCTTGGAAATATTTAACAGGAAATTCACCATCATATTTGTTTATCAATTCAACACCTTCTTCTCTAGATATAAATCCATCTCTTATATCACGGTTTACATCGTTCATAGCTCTACCTTGACCAAATTTTATAAACATGGTATAATAATGTTGTCCATCTATTTTATCATCCAAACTTGCAAACTTTGTATAAGTTCCTTCACTTCTTCCATCAGGATTAGACTGAAAATCTGAGTGTTCCATTGCATAATAATAATTTTCTTGTGGTGACCAATTTTTATAAAAACTATAAAAATGCACCTCAATACCTGCAGATTTTACTTTATTCTCATCTAAAGGCATATACATCAATAAATCCTTTTTGTCTACCTCGTGTTTTTCTAAATCATCAATATGAACTCCTCCAAAGTATAATTCTTCATTTTCTTTCTTACAAAAGTGACTAATATCCATGAGAGGGCTCAAATTTTCTTCGTATTTATTGTGTGCTTCTGCTTGGTTTTCTCCATACATTATTAATGGAACATCATATTGCAAAGCAGCTCTTGGAGCTACATTTTTTTGCCCAATGATGAAAGGTTGAAAAGGATTTACTAAATTCTCAAATGCTAATTTAGTTAATATTCTGTGTACTTTTCCATTGGGAGTAACTAAGATATTATCAAATCCTGCATCAATCATACTTTGAAAATTTTTCCAACCTATTTCTGTGTATTGATGAGGAGCCCAAGTTACTGTTAATGGATTCATTCCATATTTATACTTCAACTCATGGGCAACATAAAAACTATCTTTACCACCACTTGAAGGCACTATAACATCATATCTACCATCATTTCTTCTGAATCTATCACACAATTCACCTAATTGTTTTTCTCTTTCTTGCCAATTGATGGTTTTTTTAAATTCGAACCATTTGCATGTATCACAAATTCCATCCTCACCAAATCCTACTGTATCTGTATCTTGACTTGTTTTTTTTGAAAATTCCCTTTTAGTGCTTGGTCTTTGATTCGAGATGCAACACTTTTTGCAAAATACTACCTTTTCTGGCAGTCCATGTAACGTTTTACTCATATTTTTATTTAATAACTAATAACTTTTTTAATTTCTAATTTAGCTTTTGAAATTACATCCGCAATTTTAATGCCTGCATTTCCATTGCCATATATTTCCTCTTGTTTTAAATTGTCAGATTTTAACTGCAAATTTATTACTTCTAGTAATTTTGCTTCATCAAAATCTACATCTTTAACATTAACACCTCTTACTCTTCTGTTTTGTCTTGTACCTATGTTAACTACAGGAACACCCAAAAAAGAACATTCTCTTATACCAACACTACTATTTCCAATTAGACATTTTGAATGAAATAATAGTTTCAAAAAATCTTTACCTTCCATATTTTTAAAGAATCTAAAGTTATTTGTTGGATTTTCTTCTCTGAAAGTTCTAAGCGCATTACTAGTTCCATCACTACCTGCATCAGGATTGGGCCAAAACCAAAACGTTGGAATATTCAATTGACTGATAACTTTAATTAACATTTCAGCTTGTTTTTTAACTTCAGTAAATTCAGTTGTAACAGGATGTTGCATTACAACAAGATAAGGCTCATTGGTGTTAATATATGGACCTACTCCTCCATACTTTTCGCATGGATCAAAATCTAATTCAGGTTTCTCCGATACTTCCTTTGCTAAATCTATGCTTGGGCAACCTGTTACGAATATTTTATCTTCATATTCACCCAATTTAATTAATCTTTGTTTAGCATCTTCATTTGAAACCAAATGTAAATCTGCTAATTTTGTTATAGCATGTCTTACCTTTTCGTCAATATTTCCTGTTACCTCTCCCCCTTGAATATGGACCAAAGGAATATTCATATAGGAAGCTGCAATGGCTGTGGCCATTGTTTCATATCTGTCACCAATCGTACATACAACATCAGGCTTCAAATTATCAAATGTTGTTGACAATTCCATTATTCCAATTCCTGTTGTTTTTGCAGAGGTTGTTAAGGTAGCTCCTTCTATAACCATATACACCCTTTCGGTTATTGTAAATCCATCTTCTTCAATATAGTTAATTGTTGAACCATACCTGTCCAACAAAGCACTTGCAGCCACTACTAACTGTAATTCTATATCAGGGTGATTCTTTAAAGCTATTAAGGCCGTTTTTACTCTGCTATAACTTGGCCTTGCAGTTACTACTACACAAACTTTTCTTTTCATATTTCAATATCTCCTTTATTAATAAACTCCCACTTTTTTAAATCTCTGTTTAATTTTCTTCCTACAATTGTTTGGAAGTCAGCTGCAGGAATACCTTTATCTCCTGGTTTTTTGCCTTCTAAAAACTCTAGTTTTAAAATATCTCCTTTTTTTAAATCTCTATTTGTGGCCAATGACTTACCAAACATTGTTTTAACAACTTTTTTACCTTCATCTATTTCTTTGGTCATTGGATTTGAGAGCGCAGTTTCTATTTGTCTAACTCCTTTAACCAATTGTTTAACGTCATCTATTGTCAGAGAACTTGACGCGTCAGGACCAAACATTCGCTTATCAAATGTAACATGAAATTCTAAAATTTCAGCACCTAAACTTGCGGCAGCTAAACATGCCGTAGTTGTTCCTGAATGATCGGAATATCCTGTTGGAAGATTGTATTTTGATTTTAATTCATTGATAATATTTAAACCCCAATTTTCTGGCGATGCAGGATATTGAGTCGTACATTGAAGAATGGATACATTGGTATTTTTACTTTGTAAAAAATTTATTGCTGTTTCCAATTCCTCCCAATCACTTAACCCAGAGCTTAAAATAACAGGTTTCCCTGTTTCCGACAATCTATTCAGTAACAATAAATTACTGATTTCCCCAGAACCCACCTTGTACTGATTGACCCCAATTTCCTCTAGATAATCAACTGCCTTATTTGAAAAAGGCGAAGACATAAACTCCAATCCTACCTTGTCGCAATGTTGTTTTATTTCTTTCCACTGGTCTATTGAAAACTCCATACGTTTCCAGTAGTCGAACCTTGTTTTGTCAACATAAGAAAAGTTTACTCTAAACTGCTCGTATTCACTGCTTTCAGCTTCTGCAATATGGGTTTGAAATTTGATAGCATCTACACCTGTAGTTGACAAAGCATCTATGTAAGAATGCAATATACCCAAACTTCCATCGTGTGCTTGAGCTATTTCTGCAATGATTTTAATTGGTTTCATTCATTAATAACCCAAAATGAATCTTTATGTCCCATCCATTTATATTCACCAGTTTCCTTTTTAGAATCTTCAATATCAATCATTTTATACTTACTAAAACCTTTAGTAAAATCTTTTAATGTAGTTTGTTCTAACACACCAAATCCTCCTTTTTCTACTGCAATTTCTTTTCCATCCATCTTAGAATGCAAATAAACATACTTAGAATTTCCATTTATAAAACTAATGTAATTAGCAACTACATTTGGCTCCATTTCTTGAAAACTGGTTAAATTAAAAAATATATCATATTTGAAATCTTTTAAAAAAGGAATTTGCCAACTGCCAAAAAAGTATATTTTACCTTGTTCTAATTCAGGAATTTTACTCATTTCTCTGGTCTCTCTGAAAGAAACAACGTCATCTTTAAAAACTTCTTTTAAATAGCTTTCTCCAACATATAATTGAGGAGATATATCAAACAATAAAAATGTGATGTGAGGATGTAGCTTCTTTATAACTTCTGTCAATTTACATGATCCACTACCAAGCTCAACTATAACTTTTATATCATCAAAATTAATGAACTTACTGCAATAAACATACCTTATATAATAATCGATGATATTATTCGTATAGGTCTTATCATTTACCTTGAATACATATTCTGGATTTCCTGCTAATGATGCATCAAATAAATCAATTGATTTTGCATTTGTACCTTTTTCAATTGATTTTGCAAATCTATATGGTTTTCTTATGAGATACGTTTTTAATCCAGGAATAAGATTAACAAAAATGTTTATTATTTTATTTAAAAAATTTAGGATTTTTTTCCATGCATCAATGTCCCTCAAAAATCTATTGTTAAATATTCTACTTTTTCTAATATCTAACAAATAAGAAGGATATATATCTACACCGCCAAAGGAGGAAAAAACAGATGAAGATTTCCTTCTAAAATCTTTTAATCCTTCTTTTACAAGGTTTGGCATTAAAAAGCTAGCTTTATAAGCCCAATAATTGGTTGGCTTATAAAGTTCATTGGCATTGTCCATGTCAGCGTTCATTAGATTTAATAGTTCAAAATCGTCTTTAAGTTGATTGTTCATATTGATTTATATTTATATAATTTTTTATAATTTTTTTCTGCGTCAAAATTTTCCATCCAAAATTTTCGAACTCCTTTTCTGAATTCATTGGTGTTTTTATTTGACAATTTAAACTTTGCAATAGTTTGTGCAATTTCTTTTGTATTTGTCTCCAAAGGAAATATAATTCCTGTTTCTTCTGTCACAATTTCTTTACAACCTCCAACATCTGTACTTAAAACTGGAATTCCAAAACTGATGGCTTCCATTATGCTAACAGGAATTCCTTCAACAGCAGATAAACTGATAAACAAATTTATAGATTGGGTTTTGTAAAAATTGAATATTTCTTCGTTTGACATTGGTCCCAAAGGAACAAATTCAATATTTTCAAACTCTTTTAACTTCTCTTTATTTATTTTATATTCTGATATCTTAGGATCATTTGAATTTAAACGTTCATCTCCAATGTGGTACCATCTTAAAGGAAAATCCACAAACTGCAGCATTTCTGAAATTTTATGAATTCGTTTGTGGTGCCTAAAACTTGCACAACTTACAATTGTAAAAATACCATCATGATTAAAAGGGTTTAATCCATTGTCTTTACTACCCAAATAGATGGTTTCAATCTTTTGTTTATTTAAGGGGTATTTATCTCTCAAATAATCTGTTCCCATATTGGATACTGGAAATATATTATCCAACAAACTGAATTGAAAATTTCTGAAAAGTAATTTATTTTTAATTGAAATATGGTCTTCGTATAAATCACCGCTATGTGTTCTTGTCACTGCCTTGTCTATCCATCCTTTTTTGCGCATCCATGCCAAATAAATACAGTCGTAAAACCAAAAAGAATATGCAGTTAGGGGTGAAGGATGAATCTTTAATTTATTAAGCCTTACGTTCTCAAGCTTTAATCTATTATTTACACATTCTGCTTTAAAAATATTTGAAGCGAGCAATGCTATCGACTTTTTTAAAGGAAGTATTTTTTTAAGCACAAGACATTCTGCTAGATATATGCCGAGAATTGGAAATAGATTATTTAGAACCAAGTTTAATGGCCTAAAAGATTTCCAATCTACAAATTCTTCAAAAACAATTACATTATTGGGTAAGTCCTCTTTACCTTCCAAAACATCAATTGAGAATAAATATAAAATATCAACGTTACTAGCCAACCTCTTTATGTCATTGATAACAAAAGGGGTTTGAATTTCATCTACAAAATAGGCTAATGGCATATTTAATGTTTTACTTATATTTTCTATAAACAAAGTTCTTTCCTATCGTGGTATCCAATACAAAATTGGTTTTTGTTTGAATTTCAAAAGCAGAATTTATTTCTTTTACCTTAGCTGAATTAAAAGAATTTTTTGAACTATTCAATAGCGGTGGATAGTTGTCTTTGAAGACTACCACTTCACAAGTCCAAATTAACTCAGGTTGATCTGCAAATAGTTTTATAATAGTAGTGGCAATTTTAGGTCTATCACTCGCAAATGGATGGTAAGGACTTGAATGAATAAAATGTCTATATGGATAAAATACACTCCCATCAATTCCAATTTCCGTATTTTTATATTTTGACTCCAAATACTTATATAATTGAGCCGATTCTGTCTTAGTTTTTAACATTTCTGATGTTTGGTCTCTTTTGATAATAGTTGGCAATGCTTGGTAATAAAATGAAAATGCAGAAAATCCAAAAAACATGATCAATAATCCTACAGAAATTTTTTTGTAAATCCCATTAACACTTAATTCGATAAATATATTAAAACTTAACCAAATTAATACAAATCCAGTCCATAAATAATGTGGCCAAAGTCTTTTTGTTAAAACCATAACTGACAACATTAATATCAGCCCCATAGCACTAATAACAACTGTTTGCAGGGCTTTTTTGTCTTTGCTTTTTAAATAATTAACGCCTGTATAAATAGTCAATGCAAAGGCTAACAAAATGAATACATAAGCCAAAAAGTGTGACCCTAAATAGTTACCACCTAAACCAGATTCCAACCATTTAATAAATCCTAAACTAGAGTCATCATAAGATTTTGTTGTACCAAAAACTGTTTCATGTAAATACGTTTTTAAATAAACAGGTTGTATTGGTGTTAATAATAAACAAGGAATTCCAACAAAAAATCCAACAAAAAACCAAATTAAAGCTTTAAATCCCTTTTGTAAATTTTCTTTAAATCCTATACTTTTGTGAATAAACATTGGAAGCAAAAACAATAATGGCAATAGAAGTAAAACATTAATTTTAATTGCTAATGCTAATCCCAACCATATAAAATACCTTCCAAATATATAATTGTTTTTAAACATCCCTCTTAAAAACATTGCAATAAAAAACAACTGAAGAGGTTCTGGTTTGGGCATCTGAACAAAATAGATAGAATACATAACACCTGCACTTCCAAACAAAAATAAAAATTGATTCAATTTTGTTTTAATAAACAGATTATTTAAAATTAAATAGCTTATTAATATCCAAACAGAATGTGTCATTCGGATGGCATAAACCATTCCATCTAAACCCCATATTTTAAAAGGAACATAAGCAAACAGAGCATCCGTATAAAACATGACTCTGCCATAATATAATATATCTCCACCAATGATAGCCAAAATAAAGTGCTTCCAACTTAATGGATTTAGTATACTGTATACTTCACGAACCGTTAAATATTCATCATGCCCTGCAATAGAATGATTGATATTCGCACCTTCCAAAAACTGCAAGTTGAGGATAGCAGCTAAAGTAAGAAAGAGAATACTAAAGAGTATTTCGATGGGGTAGTTTAGGAAGAATTTCTTCATAAGTGATTTTTAACGCAGATTGCGCGGATTAGGCTATTGACAATTCTTTTAATACTGATTTTCACTGATTTTGTGAGCTAAGCTCACTTTTCTTGAAAAGAAAAAAATCTGTGTTAATGTTTTTAGCAGTTGCTTATTTAATTTTAATCTGTGAAATCTGCGGTTATGCTTTTACTTTGTTTCTTAATTCGAAAATATACTTAAATATACGTTTCATGAGTTTAAAACGGACCTTCCAACTACTTCCGCTACCACCTTTGGCTTCGCCTGCAACTCGTTTGGCAAAGTAAACTGGAAAATCAATGATTTGTCCTTTCTTTTTGGTATGGTATAGGAAGTATAAGTCTAAAGAAAAATCATGAGGTGCGTCTTTTTCTATGCTGTCAAAAAAAGCTTTGCTGAATAATTTGGGTTGAGCATTGATTTCTGTTAGTCTTGTTCCTAATGCCAAACTTGATAGTACTCCCATACCCCAAGAGAAGAAAGCTTCCATTGGTCTGCGGTTTTTGCGGTAGCCTTTGACTAGAACCCAGCTGTCACCCTGAGTGTTCCTCGCCTTTGGCGAGGGATGTATCGAAGGGTGAGAGATGGGTTCAGGGTGACTATTCTCATCATTGCCGCCCTTCGATACACCAGCCAAAGGCTGGCACTCAGGGTGACAATGTTTATTATATATCTCCAACGCTTTCAACACATCCATAGGATCGGTTTGTCGGTCAGCGTGAGTAACGGAGAGAATATGGCCCTTGGCGGCTCTTAACCCTGATAGAATGCCATAACCATAACCAATGTTTTTTTCTACGGTGACTACTTTAAATTTAGAACGGTCGCGCTTGGCTAATTCTTTTTCAAATACCGCTGCGGAGTTGTCGGTGGAGCCGTTATTTACCAATATAATCTCTAAGTCCTGATGGGCTAATACCACAGGGTCTAGGGAATTAAACAAGAATTCTAAATTATCTTGTTCGTTATAGCAAGGGAGAATAATAGATAACATTGGTTTTATTTCATCAATTCCGTATAATCCGAAAGGGGGTTAAACGCAGATTTCACAGAGATTTGTTTTTGGCTGCTCAAGTATTTTTTATTTTCGCTGATTAGTGTGCTTCGCCCACTTCTATCAATCTAGTAATGCAGTACAATCTCTGTTTTAACTATGGTTTCTTCGGTTTTGATTTTCGCACAGCGGAAATAATCAGCGAAAATATTTTTTAAAGAAACTAGAATATTGCAATCTGCGTTTTCTGCGTTTCAATTTTTGAATTCATTTTCGAAATTCTAGAATTACAATTGTAAATATTTCATCAATTCCGTATAATCCGAAAGGGGGTTAAACGCAGATTTCACAGAAATTTGTTTTTGGCTGCTCAAGTATTTTTTATTTTCGCTAATTAGTGTGCTTCGCCCACTTTTATCAATCTAGTAATGCAATACAATCTGCGTTTTAACTATGGTTTCTTCGGTTTTGATTTTCGCACAGCGGAAATAATCAGCGAAAATATTTTTTAAAGAAACTAGAATATTGCAATCTGCGTTTTCTGCGTTTTAATTTTTGAATTCATTTTCGAAATTCTAGAATTACTATCGTAAATATTTCATCAATTCCGTATAATCCGAAAGGGGGTTAAACGCAGATTTCACAGAGATTTGTTTTTGGCGGCACAATTATTTTTGATTATCGCTGATTAGTGTGCTTCGCCCACTACTATCAATCTAGTAATGCAATACAATCTGCGTTTTAACTATGGTTTCTTCGGTTTTGATTTTCGCACAGCGGAAATAATCAGCGAAAATATTTTTTAAAGAAACTAGAATATTGCAATCAGCGTT
>JBIPNH010000076.1:0-10728 GCA_044373665.1 Bacteroidia bacterium | reverse complement strand
GGTATGCAAAAGGAGTTTGAAAAATTAAACCGCTTGATTAGCGCCTTGTTAACGACAAAAACATCAAAAATATTAAGTTCACCTCTTGCAAAAGCGAGGGCATTTGGAAAGCCCTACGATCCTGCAAGGATGGAATTATTTGAAACTTTATTCCGTGAATTACAGCAAATAGAATTCCCATATCGAGAGGAGAAAAATACTACTCCCACATCTTTTAGAAATTTTGCATTTTTCGAAAGCTATTTTTCAAATTACATTGAAGGAACCGTATTTGAGATTGATGAAGCAAAACAAATCATTCAAAGCAACAAGCCAATTCCATCGAGAAACGATGATAGTCATGATGTATTAGGAACGTATCAGATAGTTTCTAATAAAAAGGAAATGGAACTTACGCCTTCAACGCCTGAAGAGTTTTTGAAAATAATAGCTTTTCGACATTCGATATTGCTGAGTAAGAGAGTTGATAAAACCCCAGGTCTTTTTAAAGACAAAAATAATTTTGCTGGAAGCACCGCGTTTGTAGATTTTAATTTAGTAAGTGGGACTTTAGTACAGAGCTTTGATTATTACAGTGCACTAGATCATCCATTTGCCAAAGCTGCATACATTATGTTCGTTATGAGTGAGGTACATCCTTTCTTGGACGGAAATGGTCGAATAGCACGCGTGATGATGAATGCGGAGTTGGTAAAAGCTGGACAGTCAAAAATAATTATCCCTACAGTATTTAGGGAGGATTATATGGGAGCATTGAAGAAATTTACGAAACAACGGAAATGCGATACTTATATCAAAATGTTACAACGTGCTCACGAGTTTAGTGCGAATGTATATTCAGAGAATATGGATGACATGCAAGTGTATTTAACTTCATGCAATGCATTTATCGAAGATTCAGATGTGATATTGAAAATAAAGACACGTTAATGCGAATTTAATGAGTGGGTTAAAAAATCATAAGTCATTATGATAAATTATTAGGTTCATTATCTTTGTGGCACCTAAAGAAATCAAAATTGGACAATCAAGCCCCCCTTTTGGCTGCTTGGTTTCTAAGGGGGTTTCCAAAGAGAAATAGAGAAGTAAAATATTTGATATACAGGAGTTTAGTGGTTATGGTTCATAATCCTCTTTCCCCGCAAAACAAACAGGCTAATCGCCTGTTTTTTTTTGCTTGAGGGATCAGAACCCATGGGTTCTAATTAGTTGGTGTTGATTTTAAAAATCTATAGTTTAATAAATTAAAGCTAATTCAACCTGGTTATAAAGACTTTTTGTGTGTTAGTTGGTCTAGACTTAGCCGAGACCAACAACAGCTTAATTCGTTTAAAAGGTTTAACTAAAACTTATACTTAAACTGAGACATAAAACTAGCCTTTTTCTTTTTGGACATTTCTATTTGGGTGTAATCTTTTAAGAACATAATAACATTATTGTCTTCGGACTTACGGAGTTCTTTAACAAAGTTTAAATTAACAATATGGCTCCTGTGGGGAGCGAAGAAAAGAGTTTTGGGGAGAATTTCTTCAAAATACTTTAAGGTTTTGGGAATTAATATTTCTTTATTTTGTGAATAAATGATAGTATGAGATGCTATTGACTGAATGTGATTAATAAGCGTAAAATCCAAAAAGTAGGTTTTTGTTTTACAGTCAATAATAATAGTATTTGATTTTAATTGTTCGTTTTTAGAATTGTTTATTTCGTTTTCATTTCTTAGTCTTTCAATAAGGATTTTAAAATCAGAAATAGATAGAGGTTTTAGTATATAATCATATACATTATTCTTCAATGCATTAATAGCGTATTTCTCCTTTCCCGAAACAACAATAATTTTTGATTTAAGATTATTGGGTAACAAATTTATGGTTTCTAGGCCATTTAATCCGGGCATTTCCATGTCAATAAAAATTATATTGGATTCAGTCTCAGATAAAAAAGTAATGGCTTCTTCACCAGATTCAAAGGTGCCTATTATTTTAATATCCTCATTGAAAAAATGAGCAATCATTTTACTTAAGGATTCAATTGCCTCTTTTTGATCGTCTATAATGATTGCACTAAAGATTGACATTTTTAGTTATTGTTTGAATTAGGTTTATGAAAATGAACATAATTATTATTGTTCAACAAACGACACATGCTCTTTGTTTACGAAATAAGGCATATATTGATTGTATCGTTGTTGAATCAGTTCCAAATTTTGAAGCGAAACCGATTTATAATAGAATTTTAATTTTTGTTTTTTTTCTACAGCAATAACATTTCCGATAGAATTGTGGTCGATGTACATCGATTGAGCCAATACGCGTTTAAAATAAATGTTAAAAGATTTTACACTTAAGCTTTTGGGAAACAAACCATTGATATTGTATGCGTAAAGTTTTATAAAATCGATATTTAATAATTCATTTGATGATATAATCAATTTCATACTTGGATTGTTTTTCTTCATTTTAGCAAATATACTTTTAAAATGAGGGAGTAATAAGTCGTCGTAATCAATAAAAAGAATATCAATTGGGTTTATATCTAAAGGGTTAGTTTCATCAATGCATTGATGAAATGATACAAAAGAATTTGCGTTTTTATTAAGGCTTTTTTCTATGCTTTTTTTTAGTCCTAGCGCAAAAATGTTAGATTTGTCTACAATACAAATATTGTAAAATGGCGTCTTTGAATCTTGTTTAATTTTTCTTGAAGTATTCATGATAAAGATGATTTTATTGTTTTTAATTAATTTTGATAGCTTAGTCTATGGTATTGTTTTGATTTAGCTTGTACGTTGTAATGCAAATTGTAAAGTTCCCCCTTGCTGTGTATTTTTAGTTTTTTGTATATTCGGCTGATATGCTTTCTTATTGTATCTATTGAAATACAGAGTTTCTTAGCAATGTCCTTATAAGAAATGCCAATTAAAAGTAATTCAAATACAGATCTTTCTCTCTTTGATAAAGTGTCGTAATGCATTATTGATTTTCCTAACATCAATTCATTTATTTCTTTTATGTAAGTAAACAGTTTGTATGTAACAGAATTGCTTATGTAACATCCACCCATGCTTACCACTTCGATAATATCCAATAACTCATTCTTTTTTTGAGAGTGGTGTACAAAGTTTGTAATACCCATTTGTATGGAATTAAACAAGAGTTTATCGTTATCTAAGTCATTGTAAATAATGATATTTGAACTTTTAAATTCTTTCTTTATTTGGGTCAATTCATTAACATCTTTATTGCAATAGATAATAATATCTGTGAGTGTTTTTTTTGATTTAATGTCTTGGTTGTCAATTAACTTTTCATAAGTATTGAAACAGCCTTGTACAAAGTAATAGAGTCCCAATGTTACTTTTAAATCCTCGGCTTGTTCAGTAGACTTGTTTATAATGATGAGTTTAATCATTTGTTTAGTGTTTGTTTAATTGTCGTTTATTTTTTCTCAATAAATTATAATTAATGTAATAGTAATTTGTTTCGAATTTAATTAGATTTACTACTCAATAAATGACAAAACCACTCAAAGTGACCATCTAGTTAACGAATCCCCCTTTTTTTCTAATTTAAGTAGCTAACTATTTATCAAGTGATTTTAAATAGGGGTATTTTTAGCTTCTTTTTAACCTTTTTTGACTATTGTTTTTTGATGAAAACATCGTTTTTTTTAATTTTACAGTTTTTTTGCTCTATTTTAATGTGTAATTTAAAATATTGCACTACTTATAATGTGATGATGGTGTATTAATTAATGATAAATGTATTAATAGTGTGTACAAGTGTATAATTGTTTGATACTGTTTAATGGGTTAATAATAGTATAATATGAGGTTTTTTAAGGAATAATTGTTTTTTATACCCCATTATGTAGTCATTTTTGACTGTAAAAACGCCTTTTTTTGATACTGCTCGATAACTAGATAGGCTATTTCAAATCATTTGCATGGTCATTTGATAAATAGTTGGCCACATCGTTTACAATAAAAAAATAGGGGTCTGTTTTATTGATAATTTCGCGCTTTATTTAAAAAACATGAATCCATCTTCCACTAAAGAATACAAATTACAAAAAATGAAATATTTATTCAATCATGTTCAATCTCTTTTTTGGAGATTGAAAATAGCACAATTGTTAAAAGCTTACAAACCAACAATAAAATTTTTTCTCATTTTTGCTGTTACTTTCATTAGTTTTTTGCAGCAAGCACTGGCCAGTAACATCGCTGTTTCAAACACCACCCTCACAGGGCAAAATACCAGTAATGGCACCAACAGCGCCCTCAATTTCGCCTTGGTCCAGTTTGATTTGAGTTGGGAAAATTCTTGGCGACTGGGTTACAGCACGGGTACAAATAACTGGGACGCCGCTTGGGTCTTTGTTAAATACCGAGTGAATGGAGGCAATTGGACTCATGCTAATTTAAACAATACTGGTCACGACGACGGCAGCGGTACCACCCTCGATATAGAAGCGGGCTTACTGACTCCAGGTACGGCGTTCAATGCGACCACCAACCCAGCCATGGGCTGTTTCTTTTACAGAAACGCCGCCGGCACCGGCAACATTTCGAACACCGCCCTTCAGCTTCGCTGGAATTACGGCGCCAACGGACTGAACGACAATGCTTTGGTCGAGGTTAAAGTATTTGCTATTGAAATGGCATACGTACCCCAGGGTGGTTTTGATGCCGGTGAAAGTTCGCCCATCAATCCCCTTGCAAACGATATAAGTTCTGGCAGTGTAACTTTTCAGTTGACTGGAAACGGTGCCAATGCCGGCACTACATTTACTGATGAATCGGCTGCAGCCAATGCCATTACTCGAACTGGAAATACCGCTTACAGCACCGCCCAAGCCAAGTTCGGCGGGTCTTCCGTTTATTTTGATGGCAACAACGACAACCTGCGCATTGGAGCCGTCAACGATGCCGATTTTAATTTTGGCAGTGGCGATTTTACCATTGAATTGTATGTGCGACCGGACGGGACAGGCGGGGGATCAGTCATGTCTTATAATGGTGGACCGTTTGCTGCAGAAGGCTGGGCATTAAGGACATCGACCCAACTACAACTTTATACGTATGACAATTCGTCTAGCCCAACGTTAAATTTAACCGGCGGCACCATCGCTGCCAACACTTGGCACCACATCGCCATAACCCGTTCCGGAAGTACTTTAACGGGCTATGTAAATGGCAGCCAGGCGTTTACAACCACCCGAAGCGGAAATCTTCATTCCATGGGGTCGTATGATAAGTATTTGCAATTAGGTGAACAATATTATGCTGGTGGATACGACGATTGGGCTGGCCACATCTCCCACGTCCGCATCACCAAAGGAGTAGCCCGGCCGGCTACGGAATTTGCGCACGCCGCTCACGACCTGTTGGGGCATTTGCGCAGCGCCACCGAAAGCCTTGCAATGCGCATGGGCTCGGAATCGGCCATTACCTTAGGTGGCACGGCATCGGGAAATTTGGTAAGCCAAACCCCCGGCCAAACCACTGCCGATGACTTTAACTCTGGAACTACACAATCTTTGGGAGCCAATTTCCCAAAAGGTCACAAGGCATTCTACTGCATGAAAACTGAAATTTCTCAGCAGCAATATGTAAATTTTCTCAACACCCTTACCCGCGCTCAGCAGGCAGGCCGTGTTGCTACGGCTCTTGCGGCAGGTACTACCTCGGTAAGCAACCGCTATGTGATGTCCAATACTTCATCTATCAGCAGCCGCAACGGAATCCGCTGCGATGCCAGCATTCATACCTCAAACCCCTTAACCTTCTATTGCGATTTTAATGGAAATGGAACCGGAGGCGAGGCTGGCGATGGAGGCTGGATTGCTTGTAATTTTTTAAGCTGGACCGACGGTTCTGCCTACATGGATTGGGCAGGCCTACGCCCCATGAGCGAATTGGAATATGAAAAAGCGGCCCGCGGTTCCCGTGGCAATGCGATAAGCGAATACGCCTGGGGCAGCAACTCGGCCACTGCAGCTGCTTCGCTCAGCAACAGCGGAGTCAATAATGAAATAGTAAGTACAGGAAATGCCATTTACGGCAGCAGTGCCATTGGTGGTCCACTTCGTACTGGGTCCTTTGCCAAATCAGGTACGGGCAGAACCGCAGCAGGCGGCAGTCTATTTGGCATTCTTGATTTAAGTGGCAATTTGGAAGAACGGGTAGTGAACATTGGTTCCTCTACCGGCAGATTGTTTACGGGACTGCATGGCAATGGCTCCTTAACATCAGGTGGAGATGCGGATGCCTCAAACTGGCCATCAAGTACAAGCGCTGGCGCCGGTTTCCGCGGCGGGGCTTGGAACACAGTTCTGGCAAGATTACGCACTTCAGACCGCATGCGCGCCAATGTGGTGGATGCTACACGAGCGGCTGGATATGGTTTTAGGGGTGTGCGAACGGTACAGTGTACGGCACCGAGCACAAGCATTACCCTGAGTGGGACTGCATTATTCAACACATCAAATCCAAATCAAACCTATACCGCCAGCGGAGGAACCAATTACCTTTGGTCCTTAAGTTCAGCGTTTACCATAAATAGTGGACAGGGAGCCGGCTCCTTGAGTATCACAGGTCCAAATTCGTCAACGCGCGGTGTAATCTATTGTGCTGACGCAAATGCCTGTGGCTCGGGATCCGAAACGCAATTGCCCATTTACATCGTTTCTACTTCAATTCCAACCATTTTGGCATCCGGTGGAACCATTACTTCATTCATTGGAAACGGAACCAATGGTACCAATGGGGTGGCTTATGTGGTACATTCATTCACTACCGTTGGAACTTCCGCTTTCGTACCATTTGTATCAATCTCAAATGTGGAGTATTTGGTTATTGCTGGGGGCGGTGGCGGTGGCAGTGGATATGGCGCTGGCGGTGGCGCGGGTGGATACAGAGAAGGATCAATTAACCTTACTCCTCAGAATTATGCAATTATTGTTGGCGCTGGTGGTATCGGTACGTCAGCCTCTAACGTCCCTGGTGGTGCGGGTAGTGCGTCAAGCTTTGCGGGGATTCAATCAGCCGGCGGCGGCGGGGGCGGCTCCGCTAATCCCTGGGGTGGATCATACGGCGGTGGTAACGGTGGTTCGGGCGGTGGCGGCGGTGCCGATGGGAGCTCCAGCGCCCCTGGCGGGGCAGGAAATACGCCATCAGCTTCTCCATCACAAGGAAACAATGGCGCCTCAGGCGTTGCTGGCACCAGAGGCGGCGGCGGCGGCGGTGCTGGCGCTGCAGCCACTACACTCGCAGGCGGCGCCGGAATGACATCTTCAATCACCGGGGTATCCATTGGGCGTGCCGGCGGCGGCAGCGGCGTCGGTTGGTCCGGTTTTGCCAATGCCGTTGATGGCGGCGGCGGGCTGATTGGTGGTGTTACGACTAGTGCTATTGCCAACACAGGCGGTGGCGGTATTAACGGTGGTTCTACGTATAGTGGTAACGGCGCCTCCGGCATCATCATCATCAGATACGCGATGCCTTAACTTTTAAATCAATGAGACAAATAAAACCAAGTAATTTCATTATAATAAGATTCCTGTTCATCAGCATGTTCATTATGCTGTTCTCCAATGCCAAGGGCCAATTTGAAGGTAGTTCAGGTCGGCAAGATGCCCTCAGCAGCACTAAGGTGCTTCAACTCAATGACGGAGTCGCAGCAGTAACTTCTTCTTTGGTTTTCACCGTAGGAGTGGGCGATATGTTTGAAATCAGCCAAAACCTAAACACCCTCACCCTGGAATACCGCACAGCCAATGGGCAGCTAGCTTATTTTGAAACGGGGAATGTAGCCCTAACCTTCCAAACCAACCCGGGCTCGGCCACTTTAAACGGAACCACTACCCAAACACCCAACAACGGGGTGGCAACCTTTACCGGTTTATCGGTCAGCGCACTGGGCAGCGGCTACCAATTGCTGGCATCGGGTGCATCTAGCACCAGTGCGACTAGCACCGCATTTACGGTCTATTCCGTTAATGCCGGTGGCAGCGGCCGGCAGGATGCCATGGCCGATGGTGTTGATGGTATTGGCACCCTAAGCGGTCAAGTGTTTTGGGTTGGCGGTGGCGGATCTTCACCCACCGCTTGGAACGACCCACTTAACTGGTTTCCCAACACCGCTGTCCCAAGCACTTCTGCACGCCTGGCAATGGAACCTAACAACAATGGGCATAACCCTATATTAGACCAAAACCGCACCGTGTTTAGCTTCAATTTTAATGGAGCTAATAAAAAGATAGTGCTTGGCAATTTTAATTTAACGCCAACAGGAACGTTGGTCGGAGCGAATGCTAATAACTTCGTTCAAACCAACGGAACCGGTACTCTACTTCGCAGTATTGTAGCAGCGGGTTCCTTCACTTACCCCGTAGGAAACGCCAATTACAATCCAGTAACGATTGTAAACAACAATTCGGCATCGGATGTTTTTTCTGTAAAAGTAAGAGACGAGGTATTGGTTAACGGCACATGGGGAAGGCAAGTAGCTGATCCTCATGTAAACGCAACTTGGGATATAAGCAAAACAAATTCAAACACTGGTTCTGGAGTAGACTTTGTATTTCAATGGGAAAGTAGTCAAGAGCGAAACAGTATAGCAAATTTCAGTTTAAACCGCCACAACGGAACTGATTGGAATTTTGCGGTAAATACATCAAATTCGGTAACGGGTAGTTCTACTAAAATAATGAACCACAATGGATATACGGGAACTTTTTCACAGTTTGCAATTGGCGACCATAATACACCACTGCCTATCAAGTTGCTTTACTTTACTGCCGAATGTAATCCTCAGGGTAGTAGGGTTCTACGATGGGCAACGGCCTCTGAAATAAACTCCGATTATTTTGAGCTTCAAAGCTCCGATGACATGCTTCATTGGACTAACCTTAAAACCATTCCGGCGTTGGGCTTTCATTCTTCCACATACCAATATCCGGAGGTTGTGGACTCCAAGCCTAGCCAAACCACAAAATACTACCGCTTAAAGCAGGTAGATTTAGATGGCGAGTATACATACTTCCAAACCATTGCTGCCCATTGCCCCCTTTCGGCTACTTCGGTAAGTTTATATCCAAATCCTACCGCAGAAGACCTTCACATTCAAGGCGCTCAAACAGGAGTATCATGGGAGATTTTAGATATAACAGGTCGCCGAATTCGCACCGGCACCATCAATGATCGCCCCCTTCAAAGTATTTCTATTTTGGGTTTACCTGCCGGTATCTACCGTTTAAAACTACCAACAATCTCTTTTTCATTTATAATACAATAGGGTCGGTGTGCCTATAGAAAAAGGCCGACGATTTGATAATATTGTTTCTAGGAACGTATTGCGGCATTGAAGTCGTTAATAAATGACAAAATATTCAAAATACCCTTTTCACAAACGAATCCCTTTTTTTACAAAACATAATGGCCAAGAATAAGGGTTATTTTTAGCTTCATTTTACCCATTTATGACTGATGTTTTTTTGATGAAAACATTTATTTTTTTCACTCAACATTTTTAGGTCTATTTTAACTACTTATTTATAGTATTGTACTTTATTAGATAGTAATATTGATAATAAAGTCATGAGTTAAATAGTAGTATTGTTTAAAAAGATTGCTATTTTTTAATTTTTCAGTAAATTTACAATAGTACAATATGTCTTTATTTCAGAAAAAGGCAAATGATGTTTTAACCCATTCATGTAGTCTTTTTTGACTGTAAAAACGCCTTTTTTTGATTCTGCTCGATAACTAGATTGGTTAATTCAAATCATTTGAATGGTCATTTGATAAATAGTTGGCCACATCGTTTACAATAAAAAAATGGGGGTCTGATTTATGGATAATTTCGCGCTTTATTTAAAAAACATGAATCCATCTTTTATAAATAATATAAATTATATGATGAAACACAAATTCAAATCTACAATTATCTTGGGTCTTGCCCTAGGTTTAACAATTCTACAATCACAGGCCCAAAACTCTTTTAATGGCATTGTAAACATTGGTCCGAGTGAAACAATTACTGTTTTTGGAGACTTAACTATTGGTGCAGATGCACAAGTTTTTTTTCAAGATGGGTCAATCCTAAATATGCAGGGAGCAAATACTACTATTGATGCAGGTGCAGAAATTTTTGCAAGCAACAATTCTACTCAGGCAGGTACAGGAAAAATTCTGTTTGCAGGCTCTGTTGATCAAACATTACAAGGAGGGAATAGTTCAATAATAGGAGATGCTCAACCCTCATTAATTAATGTAGAAATAAACAACGCCAATAATTTGACTTTAGTAAACAGTAATACTCGAATCACTTCAGGTTTAAATTTTGTTAATGGTCACATTTTATTAGGAAGTAATAATTTGGAATTATCAAGTACTGCAACGGTTACTAATGCGAATGAAACAAAATACGTTGTAACGAACGGAACGGGATTCTTAGCCAAGGAGGCATTTACATCGGCCTTTAGTTTCTCTGTAGGAAGAAACACTTCTGATTTCACACCTGCAACGATAACACCATCTGCATCTGATAACTTTTTTGTTCAAGTAAAGAATTACAGTCAATCTGCATCTGATGAAGTTACCTCTGCTGATGGGATAGACAGAACATGGAATATATACTCAACAGTTGGAAGAGGTGCTAATATTGCTTTACAACACAATGATGCAACTAGAGGAACAAACTATGTTAGTAATGGAGGCGATGG
>JBIPNH010000075.1:0-10760 GCA_044373665.1 Bacteroidia bacterium | reverse complement strand
ACGGTTAATTACAATCAGAAAAACTACCGCTATAAATACACTATTAGAGACTCCACAAACAGTGGCATTCCTTTTTTAACGACTTTCAATAGAATTGATAGTTTCAAATTTAAACGTGGTGGTAAATATATCATTGAACACGAAATCAACAATCCTCCGTTCAATTGCCCAACCATTTATTTAGATACAGTTGTAATGCCACCTGTACTCGATGTTGAATTGTCATTTGGTAAAGACACATTTGTTTGTGCAGGTAACTCATTAACATTAGAACCAATCGTTGCAAATGGGGTCCCTAATTATAAATTCCGATGGGAATTCCCATTAGGAACCCACAATCCTAAAGACACTTTAAACAAAATTACAGTTACACCAACGACTAGTTCTAAACTTGTTTTAAAACTAACAGACAAAAACAAATGTGTTGATGCTGATACTGTAATTGTTAAATATATTAAAAACCCAATTGTTGACCTCGGGCCTGACCGAAGAATATGTACTTATGATTTTGCTACATTAGATGCTCAAAACGCAGATTCTTTAATGTATGAGTGGAGTACACAAGAAAACACAAGGGAAATTTCGGTTCATGTTGCTGGAAAATATTCCGTAAAAGTTCTAGACAGTATCTACAAATGTTTTGACACTGACACCATGGAATTGTTTGTCAATGACACCGTTATTGCACTTTCTGGTGGCGATAGAGAAATTTGTATTTTTGACACATTAAAAGTTTCTTCTAAGCGTAAACCGCTTGGTTATACTCGTCAAATTACTTGGAGAGACATTATTTCAGGCGCAACTATGGCAACTGATAGTGCTTTCAGATTGAGAATACCAACCATTGCCACTCGAAAATATGAAATGTTCTTAAGGGTTAATCAAAAAGGCGTAATATGCGAGGATTATGATACCTTTACACTTACTGTCAATCCTTTACCAACCTTCATAAACACTCCTATTCTACCAAGATGTTATCAAGATGGCGCAGTTAATCTAAATTTAGCCAATTTTGCCACGGCAAATAACAGAACCATTCCTGCAGATTCTATCCGATTCTTTCAACAACACCGCAATCCAAGTTGGATTACGGGAGGACCAGTTGGCAAAAGTACTTTTGTTTGGAATTTCCCTCAGTTTATAAGCAATGATTTAGTTCCAAAAGCAGGTTTAACGGATATCATTTGTTACGATTATCGCGACGTTAAAGGCTGTTATAACAGAGAATGCAAGAATGTAAGACTAAATCCAAATCCAGCTGTAGAATTAAAAACGGGTACATTCTGTCAAAAAGCAGGACCTGTAGATTTAAACAAACTTATTGTTAAACCTATTCCATCCGCTAAAGCAGGCGGACCAGAAAGTTTTAGATGTTTGGATGTGCCACAAAGTTCGGGAGTAGATCCTGATGCAATCGTTTATTGGGATTACACTACAATACCTGCAACACCATACATGGATCCAGGCTTGGAAGGTGAAAACCAAAAAACCGGCGATTACCAGATTGAATATTGTTTCCAAGATGCCATCTCTGGTTGTAAGTCATGCGACTCAATGTGGATTACAATAGTAAGACTACCTGAAATTGAGTTCTCTAATATTCCTAAACAATGTATTAACTTCCCTTTACTAGCAATGGATAGTTTTGCTAAAGACAGAAATACAGGTAAAAGATTTATTGATGGAGAATGGTCAACGGTTGAGTTTAGAAACTCCCGTGACATGGGTAATCCAATGATTGCTAATGTGATTAACAATTCAGTTAAAACCAAAAAGATATTTGACCCAAGTATGGGCGCAGGTCAATACTTGTTGAAGCTTACGGATGTTTCTAGCGGATGTCCTGTAGCTGATAGTTTAGAGGTAACTGTTAATGGCTTACCTATCCTTAGAATTAACATTCCTGATACCGTGTGTTCAAGTAATGCTCCTTTTGAATTATTCAATGAACAACCATCAGGCCCTGTAGGAACTTGGTCGGGATTAGGTGTTGTTGGTCGTGATTTCAACCCAGGAGTTAGTCCTAAAACAAAACAATACGAAGACCCTATTCGTTTGAAATTTGAATACACCAATCCTCTAACAGGCTGTAGCGACTCAATTGCCAAAAACATCAGAATTCAAAGTCAACCTGAGGTTACGGTAACAACTCCAAGTCCATACCAACAATGCGAGGGGCAAGTATTTAACCTTGTTGCAACCAAAGCTTGGGTTCAAAATACAACTTGGACCAGCAGCGGTGACGGCAATTTCTCTAACAATAGCACTTTGAGCACTATTTACACCCATGGTTTATCTGACACATCGTTAATTGGGTTAAACGGTCAGGTAGTATTAAATATTAACACTATCAAGGAAGGCGTTTGTCCTCCGGCTAAAGATGATATTCAATTGATAATAGAACCATATCCTCAGTATTCAATGCCTGTGCATTTTGTAAAATGCGAGGCGGCCGATATTGACTTTACAAGTACTGTGTACAAACCAGCGGGATCCTCTAATTTAAGATATACTTGGGATTTTGGAAATGGAGAAACATTGATTAAATCTACAAATGGCAATCCACAAGTAAGATATGATACTGCACAAAGAGGTTGGTACAATGTATCATTAACCGTTCATAATCAATGGGGGGCAAATGACGACCAAGCTTGTAGTATTAAAAAAGATTCTGTTGATTATGTAAGAGTATTGCCTCAGCCAAAAGCGGCTTTCAGCAGTGACCCAGGATACTTTACAACTGTGGCATTCCCTAAATTTAAATTCAAGAATGAAACCAAATACAGATGGGGTGAAGAGAATATGAGTTATTTATGGTCGTTTAACTTGAATGACATCGAAGACACTTCAACTCAAATAAACCCAATTAAAGTATATCCAGCAGATACAACCGTTTATTGGGTAAACTTAATGGCTAAATACACCTATCCTGCTTTTGGAGACATTACAATAGATGAAGATGTAGTTTGTGAAGACTCAATTGGAAGACCAAGAAAAATTGGTCCAGATGTTACAGTGTTTGTTCCAACGGCATTTAGTCCAGAAAGAACAGGACCAAAAGTAAACAACGTTTTCAGACCAATTGTAAATGGAGAAAAATCATACAGCATCATTATAATGAATCGTTGGGGGCAGTTGATTTGGGAAAGCACAGATAAATTTGCAAGTTGGGATGGCACTTATCAAGAACAAGATGCCCAACAAGATGTTTATATTTGGCATATCAAAGTAACCGCTTATGATGGCGAGAAGTATGATTATGAGGGTACTATAACGCTTTTGAGATAACCCCAAAATAGCAATTAAATGAAAAACTATTTTTTATTAATTGCAACTATTGTTTTTTACTTTAACTTAACATCTCAAAACATTGGATTTGAATCTGGTAAACTTGACGGATGGGTCTATAAACAAGATAATGTTAAAATAACACCTTTAATTAATTTTTACAATTCCGGTTGTTACATAACAAAATCTGAAGAAAAAGTACATGATGAAATAAATCAACCCGCAAAATTCCCGGATGGGGGGAGCTACTCTCTCATGATTGGCACTTTTAATAGAGGAACAGGGAATACTAAAAAAGTTCATTCTATAGAAAAGGAAATAAACATAGAATCTGACGATTTAATTATTCCATTATATTATTCATTATATTTTGAGATGCATGATGGTTACTTTAGAATTTCTGTATTTGATTCATCTAACGTTTATTATAATCTTTACTCACCTCTTTTAATTGGTTGTCTGGAATGCCCTAGAATTGATTTTAGGACACCATCAAATGGCTGGTTTAAAAAATGGACCCCTAATATTATCAAACTTAAAAACTTAAAAGGGAAAAAAGTTACACTTAAAATTGAAGTTTCGGGGTGTAGTCAAGGAGGTCATGCTGGATTAATGTGGATAGATTTTAAATGTTATAATCCTCAATTAAAATTAAAGACTTTTCAATGCAAGGATGAGCTAACAGTGCAATTAAAAGACAACACCTTTAATCAGGTATTGGATATTAATAAAAACAACCTATTTGATTTTGCGGGTGAGAAAACCAAAATCAACCTACAAACCCATAAACCACACTACTTAGTTGGCTTCGACGATACTTCGTGCGCTGAAGAAATACCAATTCCAATTGATAAGACATATGGATTAAAAGCTGAATGTAACAATCAAATATGTTTAAACGATTCATTAGAATTAAACATACAAAGCAATGTTTATGATAAATTCACTTTAGATTTTGCTGGAGAAATAAGACTAACCCAAGATTTGAAAATCAAACACAAATTCAAAGATTTTGGCACCCATAAAATCACATTAATTTCAACAGACAGTTTTTGTTCCGATACCATTACCAAAATTGTCAATATTTTAAACAACAAACATTCACTAAACTTTATTGAATTTGGATGTATTGGCGACACCTTTAATATAAGGGGAAACACCACTGGTGCTGATTTAAAAAAAGAATATAAATGGGTAATAAATCCTGACAAATATATTACAGATTATAAAACCTACTTAATACCCAAATTGGAAGACAGTTTAATCGTTTATATTTTTTCTGAAGACAAATACTTTTGCCATGACACTTCTATTGGAAAAGTTTATTTTTACAATAAGCCTAATTCCGACTTTACATTCAACATGATTAATATAGATGAATTTAATTTCCAACCATTCATTATCAATGAAAAATTCAATTACAAATGGACTTCAAAAGAAGACACTATAAATCAAATTTATTTTACTGATATATTTTTTGACAAATCATTTAATGTTAGTTTAAAGGTTATAGGCAATGGTTGTTACTCAAATACAACAAAATTGATTTCAAATGACACTTTGTATGCATTTATTCCCAATGCATTTTATCCTCAAACATCTAACTTTAAACCATCTATCAACCATACACTTGAATATGGAATGACGATATACAACCGTTGGGGAGTAATTATTTTCAAGACAAACAATTCAAAAGAAGGTTGGGATGGCAAATACAACAAGAGTGATTGCCAACAAGACACCTATCTATATACCATTGAATTAAAAGACTACAAAGGCAAAAGCCATAAATACAGAGGTACTATTGCTTTACTTAGATAAGGCTAATTTTTCTTTTTTAAGATTCATTACAGAGTCTGCAATTGTTTGATTAGTTTTGCAGTATGACAAACGAAATCTACGTTATAGATGCAGTAAGAACTGCTGTTGGTAAATATGCAGGCAGTTTGGCGAATATCCGTCCAGATGATTTAGCTGCAAGAGTAATAAAAGAGCTCATTAACAGAAATCCAAATATTTCATTTAATGAAACCGAAGAAGTGATTTTAGGTGCTGCAAACCAATCAGGTGAAGACAACAGAAACGTGGCAAGAATGGCGAGTTTACTAGCCGGTTTACCCATTACAGTTTCCGGATACACGGTGAACAGACTATGTGCTAGTGGGTTACAAGCTATAGGAAATGCTTTTTTAGAAATCAATGCAGGCAATGGCGATTTGTATATCGCTGGTGGTGTTGAAAGTATGACAAGAGCACCGTTTGTAATGGCAAAATCAGACAGTGCATTTGGCAGAGCTCCAGAAATATACGATACTACAATAGGTTGGAGATTTACCAATCCAGCTTTGTCAGCATTATACCACCCTTACACAATGGGTGAAACCGCAGAAAATATTGCAGAAAAGTGGTCGATAAGCAGACAAGAACAAGACGAATATGCTTATAACTCTCAATTAAAATGGCAAAAAGCAAATGAGTTGAACCGTTTTAATGATGAGATAATGGACTTTGAAATTCCGCAAAAAAAAGGAGATTCTATTATATTCAATAAAGATGAGCAACCGCGTTTAAGTTCAGTTGAAACATTGAGTAGCTTAAAACCAGCCTTTAAAAAAGGAGGATCAGTAACTGCTGGTAATTCGAGCAGTGTTAATGATGGCGCAGCGGCATTAGCTATAGCATCCAAACAATACGTTCAGGGGAACAATTTAAAACCAATTGCACGAATAGTGAGTATGGCTGCCGCAGGAGTTCCTCCTGAGATTATGGGAATAGGTCCAGTATTGGCCACTCAAAAAGCATTAAAAAGAGCTGGATTAACGCTAAATGACATTGATATTGCCGAATTAAACGAAGCATTTGCAGTTCAAAGTATTGCATGTATTAAAGAGTTGGGAATCAATCCTGACATTGTCAATGTGAACGGAGGCTCCATAGCAATTGGTCATCCATTGGGGTGCAGTGGCGCAAGAATAAGCTCAACATTGTTACACGAAATGCAAAAAAGACCCAATGTAAAATACGGATTAGCAACCATGTGTATTGGTGTTGGTCAGGGATTGGCTGTTATTTACGAAAAACTCTAAATAATAAAAGCGCAACAAAAGTATAAATACAAGTGTTGCGCTTAAAAATATTTAATATTTCGTCCTTAGGGAATTTGCCCAAATGGATGAAACTGAATTTTACCTTACGAGTATTTTGTGGAAACTTGTTTTAGATCCTTCCAAGTATATAAAATATAAACCTGTTTTTAAGGCTGGTAAATTATAATTAGAGTCATCAGAACTATTCTTTTGAAGAACTATCGATTTTCCATACATATCCAAAAGCATAACTTCTTCGTCACTATCAAGTTGAATTGTAATTTGACTTGCATTATCTGCATTAAAAATGGTTGGAAAAACAACAATTGTTGATTTTGCCTCATTATTTAAACTCAACAAATCAGAATATGTAAAAGAGGCATCGTTGTCAATGGTTTTGACCCTATAAAATAATTTTGTTTTAGGGGCTTGCAAATCTTTAAATTCTATCTGATTTGTATTTTGAATTTGGTCTGCTAAAATTGAAGCAACCGATTCAAAAACTATTCCATCAGAAGAACGTTCAATTTCGAAAGAATGAACATTGTATATTTCAGAGGCAATTCCTTTTAGCAACACCCCATCATTAATTCTTTCAATTTTCAGATTTTCCCATTTTACTGGCAATAAAGTAAAGGCATTAAACCCTGTTGTAGTAGAGGTTGCAAAAGAGGGTCCTGAAATATTAAAACCGCCACCACCTGATGGGGCAGACATAACATTAGAACCTATTGAAATTTGGTTAGAAGGATTCCCTCCACGAATACTTCCTCCATTTGCAACAGAAATCATTCCATTTGATGGCATTGTTAAGTCGTTATTCCCCACATTAAGTAAAAGAGTGCCATTGACTTGCAAATCTCTACCAGGGAAGGTAATTGAATTGTTAATTGTAAAAGTAAAACCGCTTTGTATGATATAGATTACGGGCGAACCAGAACCAGAGGCACTCCATGAGATGCCATTCCAAGCAGATAAGCCACCACTTGCAGAACCAGAAGAAGGACTAGTGTATGTAGTTTGTGAATTAAGAGAAATACATGCTATTAACATAGCTGTACAAATAAGTTTTTGTATCATTGTAAATTTGTTGGTAAGATTTAGTGGTACAAACATACTAACACCAAACCAACAAAAACACGACAAAATACCCCTAAAACATCACATGATGATGTGTAAATATACATGTTTTGGCAAAATAGACGTCATTTTTTCATCTAATTGAAAAAAAATGATAAAAAACAATTTTAGATTTTAATGAATAATAGTCTTCAAATGAACTGTATTCTTTTATAAAGATTCTGCATAACTTTTAAAATTGTTTAAAATGGCTTGCCATCCATTTTCTTGCAATTCTAAAGCATTTTGATTTTCGGCATCAAACTCAATATTCAACTCGGTAATATCTCCTATGGATTGAAAGGTAGCTTTTATTACTCTATTGTCAGGTGTGGTATAAACAAAATACTCACCCTCAACAACCTCATTATAAATTGCCTCAAAATCAAAACCAAAACTACCATCTTTGGCTTCCATTCTTCCCACATACTTTCCTCCAACTTTCACCTCATTAGAAGCCCTTGGACAACACCAATCGTCTGATGCAAAATTCCAATTAATAATATGTAATGGATTGGTATACAAATCCCAAACTATCTGCTTTTTTAAAGCAATATTTGCAGTGATATATAATTTTGTATAATTCATCCTTCAATTATAAAACAAAAATCTTAATTATAATCTACCCAAAACAACGAGACCAATGTCCAAAAGCTATTTTATAAAAAAATCATTCGCCTGTTTATAAATAAAAATTCCTTATTATTTGTCGCTTTTGTGTGTCACTTAATAATAGAACTAATTGTTATCTTTGCTTTTTGAATGATTACAAAAATGAAAAGCATTAACTTAAAAAAATCTCTGAGCATCTTTGCTTTTTTATTTATTTTTAATACTGCATGGTCTATTTTAAATCCACCTAGCCTAACAAATCCAAGTAACAACATAAGGTTAAAAAGTTTCCAATCTTATTTAGTTGTGAGTCAAGTTACTGGAGTTGTAAAATATGAATTCCAAATTGATACCACTATAAATTTCAATTCATTCAGACTTAAAACATTATCTAGCAATAAAAACAACGTACCCTATGTTGTTACGCCTGTGTTATTAATGAACAAAAACTATTATTGGCGTGCTAGAGTTTTTAGTAGTACCGATTCCTCTAATTGGTCAAACTCCAGAATGATTGCGGTAGATTATAAAATGGAATTAGTAAGCCCAAACAACACTTCCACAGGAGCACTTAGAACCATAAATGCAAGAGCTTGGCATATTGACTCTTCTGTTAAATACATCTATCAAATAGATACTGCGGCTAGTTTTAATACGAGTCAGTTAATTTTCGGAAATTCCTTTTCTAATGTTTTTTTGGATACTTCTTATTTTAAATTTGGCAGAAGATTTTTTTGGAAAGCAACTGCAATAGATGCTGAAGGAGATACTTTACAATGGTCAGACCCCTACTCATATACCATTTATACAACGCCGACCACTTTTAGTACCACTGCAGATGGAGCAAGTGCCATATTGGGTTGGAGCAATTGCCTGTCTGCCAATGTTTTACTTCAACTTGATATTTCACCTAATTTTAATTCATCTCAACTGATAGAAAAAACATTAAAACCGGGAACGATTTTAGACACCAATTACAATTTATTATTTGGCAAGACCTATTATTTTAGAATCAAAGCAGTACTTGGCAAACAGGCAAGTAACTGGTCAAGCACTCGCAACTTTAATATCGTAAACGTAGTGAGTAATGTTTTTCCTGCAAATAAAGCAAGTAATGTTGTTCTTGTCCCTCAATTTAGTTGGAATAACATCAAACATGTTTCTTATCAATTACAATTTGCTAATGATACTTTTTTTAACCAATTAATTGCAGATACCATTCTCAAACCGAATACTATTAATTGCACTTTCAAAGACACTCTTAACTTTAGCAGTCGATATTTTTGGCGAATAAGAGCTTTTCATGAAAAAGACACCATGGTTTGGCAGACCAATTATTTCAATACCTACTTGGGTCAAGTTCCACAAACCTCTCCTCCAGATGCAAAACAAGACCAAGACATTACGGTCAGTTTGCAATTTTACCATTTCCCTTGGGTAGATTCTTACTTACTTGAAATTGACACTGGAAAAGTATTTACATTAACACCATCCTCACACAGAATAAGCATTACGAATTTCAATGATTTGTCTGCAACGAGCAAGTCATTTGATACTATTTTAAAATATGGCAAAACCTATTGTTGGCGAGTATTTGCTATTAAGGATGGCGACACTTCTGATTTTGCTGTAAGTAGGTATTTTGTTTGCAAAAAAAGTCCGACATTAAACTTTCCAAGCAATAATTTTATTGGCATTGGTACTTATACCAACGGCCTTATAAAACCCATGAATGGCTCGCAACAAGTACTTTGGCAATTAGACACTAATAACAATTTTAATTCACCTTTATTAATTTCGGGTAAAGACAGTCATGTTTTGGATTTTTTCTTTACCAATGAAGTGTTGCTTAATTTCCCAAGCGATTTAAGGTTTGAAACAAAATACTTTTGGAGAGCCAAATGTGTGTTAAAGAATGACACAAGCTTATGGTCACTGCCGTTCAACTTTATTACAACTCAAAGACCATGGATAACATCACCAGCCAACAAATCAACCAATATCCCATTAAATACTCCGTTAAAATGGGGCATACAAGGTTCAAGCTCTGATTATATTTATCAATACCAATGGTCGACAGACTCCAATTTTACCAACACACCAATAGTTTCATTACCCAAAGAAAGTTCAGCTGAAGCGGTTGTTAACAACAATTATGGCACCACTTATTATTGGAGAGGAAGGGCTACTCATCCTAAGGATACGAGTATGTGGACTATTAAAGCCTCTTACACCTCTATCCCTCCTCCTACCATTAATAAACCCATTTTAGCATTACCATTTAATAACGCTACAAATATTCCTACGCCTGATGTTGACTTAATTTGGAATAGTTTAAGTAATGTTAGCAGCTATGATGTTGAAATTTCAAATAAGCCTGACTTTAGCACAATCTTAATTAGTGGCAATATTTCGGGAAATGGTGTTGTTTTCAGAGGAATGAGTACAGGAACAACCTACTTTTGGAGAGTAAGAGGAAAAATAACCAATTACAATGGCCCATGGTCTGATGTTTGGAAATTTACAAGCCAATGGGGTACAGATATAAATGAAAATACGCTTTCTGAAAGCAATTTTAAGTTATTCCCAAATCCTTGTCACGACCTTTTAAATATCCAATACACAAGTCCATTTGAATTGGTTATTTTTCCTCTT
>JBIPNH010000074.1:0-10764 GCA_044373665.1 Bacteroidia bacterium | reverse complement strand
TTTAAATTTAGAAAAAACGATTACAAGTTTGTTGAAAATTTGAATACCAAGGAAATTAAGGATAAAATAGAACCCTCTAAAAATATACTTAGAAAAATAAAACAAGCTTACAGTAAACGGTCTCACCAAGTGGATACACTTTCAGCACATTTTACACAATCTCAATATCCATATTTTGTCATAGGTGATTTCAATGACCCTCCAGTGTCATACACCTATCAAAAGTTATCCCAAAATCTAAATGATGCTTTTGTAGAGAAAGGCATAGGACTTGGCAAAACCTACATTGGTGTGATGCCAAATTTCAGAATCGATTATATTTTATATCCCAAAGAATGGTCTATTAATGAATACCGTTCATACCGATTATCGAGCGACCATAAGTTACTAATTGCAAAATTTAAAGATAAAATTAATTAGATATACATTTTTAGATTAAATTTGCCACCAATAAAAGAGTTTTAACATGTATTTTGATTTCGAAAAACCCATACAAGAATTAGACGAGCAGCTATTAAAAGCAAAGGAAACTCATGACAAAGGTAAAATTGACATGACCGATATGATTAATTCTTTGGTTAAGAAAATTGAAGAAACCAAAAAAGAGATATACGGTAATTTAACCGGCTGGCAAAGGGTTCAAATATCAAGACATCAGGAAAGACCTTATGCGTTGGACTATATCAATGCGATGGCACCCGATTTTATTGAAATTCATGGCGACAGAAACGTGAAAGACGATAAAGCAATGATTGGTGGTTTTGGCTCTATTGACGGACAAGCGTTTATGTTTATCGGTCAGCAAAAAGGAAGAAATACGAAAGAACGTCAATTTAGAAACTTTGGTATGCCTAACCCAGAAGGGTATAGAAAAGCCTTGAGATTAATGAAATTGGCAGAAAAGTTCAACCGTCCTATTGTTACATTAATTGACACTCCCGGTGCTTCACCAGGTTTGGAAGCCGAAGAAAGAGGGCAGGGTGAAGCTATTGCCAAAAACTTAATGGAAATGGCCGTACTTAAAGTGCCTATTATTTGTATAGTTATAGGTGAAGGTGCAAGTGGTGGTGCTTTGGGGATAGGTGTAGGCGACAAGGTGTTAATGATGGAAAATACTTGGTACAGTGTTATTTCACCTGAAAGTTGTTCTTCTATCTTATGGAGAACATGGGATTACAAAGAGAAAGCAGCTGATGCCCTCAAATTAACGGCAAATGACATGTTTAAAAATGGTTTAATTGATGGTATCATTTCTGAACCACTTGGTGGCGCTCACACTGATATTGAGAAAGCCGTGTCTTGTGTTAAAAAAGAAATTAAAAAGCAATATAAACTTTTAAAAGACAAAACAGTTGATGACTTAATTAACGAACGTATTGAAAAATTCAGCAATATGGGCGTTGTTAATGAAGGTGTTGTTGAACACTAAGCTGAAATTTTCTTAATTAGTTTCTCAATAATCTCTTCTATTTCCATTCTCATTCCGGGATTGTATTTTCCTTTTTTTATTAGGTAAGTGCTTCTACTGTCCTTAAAATCTCTGTTAAAATTTTCCGACTCGTGTTCAATTAATTTGCCATTTGGAAATACCAATAGAACCTCCTCTTTTTTTCTTAAATTAAAAACGACAATGTCGCTCAGATAGTCTTTTGCAAAGTTTGCATGGGGAGGATTATCGATGAAAAAACAGAGGGAATTCCATTTTATTTTAACGTCTATATTGTTATTGTTTAGTATTGAATTGGAAAAGTCTATTATTTCACTAATCAAGTGATGGTTTATTTGAGTTAAATAGGTTTTTACTTCTTTAGTAGAATCAAGTAATATCGTTTTCATAATAGATTAATTTTTAGGCAACCAAATATAGAGAAAAAAAGAGGACATAAAAAAAGGTCGTTTAAAAAACGACCTTTTTTGGTATAAGAGTTTGAAGAGTATTATTCTTCAGTAGATTCTTTTTTTGCTTTAGCAGCTCTAGCTTTTTTAGGAGCTTCTTCTTCATTGCTTTCAGCTACAACTTCAGTTGCAGTTTCAGCAGTTGGAGCTACAGTTTTAGCGGCTTTCTTTGGAGCTTCAACAACTGCTGCAGTGTTTTTAGCACGGGGAGCATTGTCTGGGCGAGATACTGGAGTAGCATCTTTTACTTCATTGATAATCGCTTTGAAAGCTTCAGGGTGGTTAAGTGCTAAATCAGCTAAAGCTTTACGGCTTAAAGTGATGTTTTTAGCATTTAATTTACCAATAAATTCTGAGTAAGACATGTCGTGTTCTCTAACAGCAGCGTTAATACGCACTATCCATACAGAACGAACATTTCTCTTTTTTTGCTTACGGTCTCTGTAAGCGTAAGTTAGACCTTTTTCAACCGCATTTTTAGCGACTGTCCAAACATTTTTTCTTCTGCCGAAGTATCCTTTTGCTAATTTAAGGATTTTTTTTCTTTTAGCTTTACTAGCTACATGGTTAACTGAACGTGGCATTTTTTTACTTTGTTACTTTTTTTGAGTTATTAATAGTTATGGCAGGCGTTCTAAAAAGATAGAAACTTTTGGCCTGACAAGGTTTATTTTAATTTATTATTTACCAATAGTCAACATGAATCTCATGTTTGGCATATCAGTTTCGTGAACTAAACCACTTTGTGTTAAACCACGTTTACGTTTAGTCGCTTTTTTGGTTAATATGTGGTTTTTGAACGCTTTTTTACGTTTAATTTTTCCTGATCCTGTAATGCTTACTCTTTTTTTAGCACTACTGTTAGTCTTCATCTTTGGCATAACTTTTTTTTTATTTTTTTATTTCTTTTTATTAGGGACTAGTAAGATAATCATTTTCTTACCTTCTTGTTTTGGTGGGGATTCTAATTTGGCAACGCCATCATCAATTAATTTATTTGCAAAACGCATTAATAACTCTTCGCCTCTTTCTTTAAATACAATCGTTCTACCTTTAAAAAACACATAAGCTCTAACTTTGGCACCTTCTCCTAAAAATTTAGTAGCGTGCTTTAATTTAAAGTCAACATCATGTTCATCTGTGTTAGGGCCGAAACGTATTTCTTTAATCTCATTATTAATAGCATTGGACTTTTGCTCCTTCATTTTTTTCTTTTGTTCGTACAAAAATTTATTGTAGTCTACAATTTTACAAACTGGAGGATCAATGTTTGGGGAAATTTCAACAAGGTCTAACTCTAAACGTCTAGCTAACTCTAAAGCTTCGGAAATAGGTAAAACAGTAGGTTCCACATTTTCTCCAACCACACGAACCAAAGGAGCGTTAATGAATTGGTTAATTTTGTGTAACGGTTCTCTTCTGCCTCTTCTTGGACGATTGGTGTTATTGTTGGGTTTTTTCTTTGGTAGTGCCAATTATATGTATAAATTAATTAATTCAATTGTTGTGCTATTTCAGCATTTACGTAATTGATAAATGCTTCAACAGTCATTGCGCCTAAATCTTCACCACCTTGTTTTCTAACAGTTACAGTGTTGTCCCCTTGTTCTTTCTCTCCAATAATCAACATTAATGGGAGTTTTTTCAACTCTGCATCTCTTATTTTTTTTCCGGTTTTTTCAGACCTATCGTCAATGAGGGCGCGAATATCGTGTTTTTTTAGAATATTTAAAACTTTTTCTGAATATTCTTGATATTTTTCACTTATTGGTAGTAATATAACCTGTTCAGGACTCATCCACAAAGGAAACTTACCTGCATAATGCTCAAGTAAGAAACCTATAAATCGTTCGTGAGTACTCAATGGCGCTCTGTGTAGAATTAATGGACGCTCTTTTTCGCTTTTTTCATTAATGAAATACAAGTCAAATCTTTCCGCTTGTGCAAAATCAACTTGATTGGTCGCTAAGGTAAATTCTCTGCCTATTGCACTCCATATTTGAATATCGATTTTAGGTCCATAAAACGCCGCTTCATCTTCAACTTCAATATAGGGTATGTTAGCAGATTGCAATACTTTTCTAACCATATCCTCGGTCTCTTTCCACATTTCTGGCGCATCAATGTATTTTTGACCCAATTTTTTAGGATCATGTTTACTGAAACGCATGACGTATTTATCGATACCAAACACTTTGAAGTATTTAACATACAAATCATTAACAGCCTTAAACTCTTGTTCAAATTGAGCTTTTGTACAATAAATATGTGCATCGTTCATTTGCAATGAACGCACTCTCATCAATCCAAATAATTCTCCTGTTTGTTCGTATCTGTAGCAGGTGCCATATTCTGCATACCTAACTGGTAAGTCGCGGTATGACTTAGGGGTTGCTGCAAATATTTTGTGGTGATGCGGACAATTCATGGCTTTTAGGTAGTAATTAATACCATCTAATTCCATTGGCGGGAACATGCTGTCTTTGTAATAAGGTAAGTGTCCGCTTTTTAAGTACATACTTTCTTTGGCAATATGCGGAGATTTTACTCTCATATAGCCAGCTTCTTTTTCTGTCTTTTTAGCGAATTCTTCTAATTTTTCAATGATAGCAGCACCTTTTGGTAACCACAATGGCAAACCTGGCCCAACATCGTCATCAAAAGCAAAAATCTCTAAATCTTTTCCTAACACTCTGTGGTCGCGTTTTTTGGCTTCCTCAAGCATTAATAAATACTCGTCTAATTCTGATTTTTTTGGAAATGTGATTCCGTAAACACGGGTCAATTGTTTGTTTTTTTCATCACCTCGCCAATAAGCACCAGCAATGTTCAACAACTTAATCGCTTTAATAAATCCAGTATGGGGAAGGTGAGGACCTTTACATAAATCGGTAAAATCGCCTTGAGAATAAAAAGTGATGTCTCCATCATTTAAATCATTAATCAATTCGAGTTTGTATGGGTCGCCTTTTTGAGTAAAATAATCTAAGGCTTCAGCTTTACTGACTTCTTTTCTGTTGAATTGACTTTCTTTTTTAGCCAACTCTAGCATTTTTTTCTCTATAGTTGCTAAATCTTCAACACTAAGCTTTTTGCCATCTAAATCAACATCATAGTAAAAACCATTGTCAATTGCAGGACCTATTCCAAATTTTACACCTGGATATAAAGATTCCAATGCCTCAGCAAATAAATGCGCAGATGAATGCCAAAAGGTAGATTTTCCTTCTTTGTCTTCCCATTTTAATAAACTTAAGGTTGAGTCTTCCGTTATAGGACGATTTAATTCAACGACTTTGCCATTTACTTTCGCAGCAATAATAACTCTTGCCAATCCTTCACTAATACTTTTAGCGATGGAATAAGCATCAGTTCCTTTTGGTACTGTTTTAATAGTGCCATCTGGTAATGTGATTTTGATTTCTGACATATAAAAAAGGAATGCAAAGATAATTATTTACGTCAATTATTTTAGCCCATTTTTTTGACTAAAAGTTTGCTTAATTTCTTGCTTTATTTAAGGTAGTTGATTATTTCTGTTTTAAGGATTAAGTTCTGTTCACCTATTTCCAAGTTTTTTAACATGACTTTACCTTCTTTTAATTCGTTCTCACCAACTATTACAGCCCATTGTATTTGCTTGTTGTTGGCATAATCTAATGGTTTTTTAAGTTTTGAAACTTGCGGATAAACTTCAATTTTTAAATTGTGAGTTCTAAGTTCGGTTGCCAATGGTAAACAATATTCAAAGGAAGGTTCGTCCATAGCGCAGAAGATTACGTCTGTAAAATTTTGTTTTACTTCGTCAAAAAGATTGAGTTCTTCCATTAAATCATAAATACGGTCTATCCCAAATGAAATTCCAACGCCTGAAATACCACTCAATCCAAACATTCCTGTTAGGTTGTCATACCTTCCGCCACCGCTTATACTGCCCATTTTGATAGAAGTAGGAACCACTTCGAAAATACAACCTGTATAATAATCCAATCCTCTTGCTAAACTTAAGTCAAGCTGAATATTAATGTCATTGTTGTTTGCGTACTTTAATATTTTACGTAACTCATCAATAGCAATTTCAGCTTTTTGATTGCCTTTAAAATGTTGTTCTAGTTCATTTAAACTTTCAATATTTAAAGGTTTCTCAATTAAACTATTGAATAATTCATTGATTTGATTGTCATTTAACCCTATTGAAATTAATTCTTTGCTAACACCTTCTTTACCTATTTTGTCTAGCTTGTCTATAATAATAGTTATTTTGGTAAACAAAGAAGAAGCATTGATACTATCAATAGCTGCTTCCAGTAATTTTCTATGGTTTATTTTAACAACGTAATCTGTGATGTTAAGTGACTTAAAAACTTGTTGGTATATATTAATAAAGTCGGCTTCACACATTACAGAGGGAGTGCCCAAAACATCGGCATCACATTGCCAAAACTCTCTGTATCTATTCTTTTGTGGTCGGTCAGCTCTCCAAACAGGTTGCATTTGATACCTTTTAAAAGGAAAGGTAATTAAATGTTGATTCATTACGACATATCGAGCCAAAGGAACGGTAAGGTCATACCGCAATCCTTTTTCGGAGATTTGGTAAGTTAGTTTTTTACTGTCAACATTATTAAGGTCAATGTCTTTTATAAAGTCACCATTATTGAGTACTTTAAATAAAAGTTGATCGCCTTCTTCACCATATTTACCTGTCAATGTACTTAAGTTTTCCATTGAAGGTGTTTCTAAAGGCATAAAACCAAACGATTGATATATTTTTTCAATTTGAGAGAGAATATATTTACGTTTTGATAAAACAATAGGAGAGAAGTCTCGAGTACCTTTAGGAATAGATGGTTTTTGCATAAATGAAGGTACAAATTTAATAGATTTAGAATGAAAGTTAAAATCTATAGTAGCAAAGAGAAAAAAAATGCAAGCCCACATCGCACCGCTACAACCTGCTGCCCTTGCTGCGTTCCCACCCTGGGGGAGTTCACAGGGAGCTGGTCGTGCAGACTTGCACTGCAAAGTTAAGATTTTTTAAGGCATAAAAAAAATTTTTTAAGAAAAATTTGGTGAATAATATTTTTTATACTAAATTGCGTTTTAATTCGACTAAATAATTAGCCTATAAGATACAAACATACTATAATTTAACGCCTATAAAAAATAACTACTAAAGGCCATCAGCCCTACTTAAACATTTAAAAATAAGGAGGTAATAGTATGAAAAAAAATCAAAGAACCGATGAGGAATTAGTTGCTCTATATGTAGCAGGTAATAATGATTGCATGGAAATGTTAATCAACCGACACAAGTCAAAAATTTACACCGCTATTAATATGGTGGTGAAAGACACTTATATTGCTGAAGATATTTTTCAAGAAACTTTTATCAAAGTCATTCACCTATTACAAAAAGGGTTGTACACCGAAAATGGTAAGTTTATTTCTTGGGTGATTAGAATTGCCAGAAATTTAGCAATTGACCACTACAGGGTTGCCAAAAAAAGACCTACTATTTATGACAGCGAAAATCATGATATTTTTAAATACATGCAATTTTCTGAACCTAATTATTTGGAAAACAACAGTCAGCAATACAATAAAAACACCATTAGAAACTTAATTAAACAGCTTCCGGCAGAACAAATGGAGATTTTAATTTTGAGACATTATGGTGATTTGAGTTTTAAAGAAATTGCTGAACTTTGCAACTGTAGTATCAATACTGCATTGGGTAGAATGAGATATGCTATTATCAATCTTAAAAAGATGATTGAAGAAAAAGCAATTTCTTTTTAGTTTTTTTTCAACTTTGTGCAATAATCTTCATAGTCTTTGCGTTACAAGGGTAATTAACTCAAACGCTTATGCAAGAAATAATTACTCAAGAACATGTTATCTTATACATTTACAACGAATTAGATGCAAATATGCGTCCAATTGTTGAACGTGCCATTGCTTCAGAACCAGATTTGTTGAAGTTTTACCAAAAAGCAGTTTTGCTTTTAAGTGAATTGGATAAAATTAATGACGAACCTTCTGAAACAACCATAAGTATATTAAATGAAGAGGCTCGTTCCAATTCATTTGAAGTACATTAATCTAATTTTAATTTTTAAATTATTACTCTAAGATGGTTTTAAATCTTGAGTATTTTGAAGGCTACCCGTCTATTTTTTAAACGGCCTTCTTCTGTTTCATTTGTTTCTATAGGTTCTGATGAGCCGTAACCCTTTGCAATCATTCTGTTTTCGTCTATTCCTTTGTCCATTAAATAAACCAAAACTGCATTTGCCCTGTCTTGTGACAGTTTCATATTGTTTTCTATACTTCCTTTATTGTCTGTGTGTCCAGCTATTTCAATGTTCATTTCCGGATAATTCGCCAATAGTAAAAACAAACTGTCTAAGGTTGGAAACGATTCTGATAGTATTTCCGACTTGGCGGTTTCAAACAAGATGTTTTCTAAAATAATCGTTTGACCAATTTTAGGCTTTGTATTAAATCTTTGAACAATAGGTCTGTTAGTAGTTGGTTTTTCTAATCCTTCAATGTCGCATGATTGAATATTGCATGGACATTTTTCGTTTTCATTCAATTCTACAAGTACCACATCGTCAATAAAATAATAAATTTCGTCGCTATAGTCGGGCGCAGAACCATCTAATTTTTGAACTTTCGAGGTTTTTTCGGATGTAAAGTTACCAATGTATAAATAATTTTCACCCCCTTTTGCTTTAAATGTACCGCTGATAGTCATCCATTGTTCACGTAATCCTAAAATAATGGAAGGGTGCGACTGAACTGCAACGCCATATTCAAGACCAACCTGACTGTTTTTGAATTGTTGAATGTCTTCAGATAAAATAACAGAAATGCCATTGATACCAAACTTATTCTCGATTTTTAATTTTATCTTAAACTGTAAGCAATAGGTTTTCTTGGCGGTTAATGTTTGTTTTAATTTGTTTCTAAGGACTTCGTAATTGACCCCAAAAACTCTAAATCCTGCCATGGTATTGTCTTTTATCTTACAAATATCAGGTGTTTCATTAGAGGAGCCCCAATCAGTTGCTAATTCATCATTGTTGAACTTAATTTGTGTGTATTGTTGCTCTTTTATTTTATCACTGTTTGCTTCAAAATCTCCATTGTTTACAATATTTCTGTCACTATTAACGGGCCAATGGTCGTAAACCAATAGTTGGTTGATTGATGGATATTTAGACAAAATTAAATCATCGGTTTCTTTCTTGTAATTGTATTGCGTGCTGATTTTATATTCTGTTTTTTTGGCATTCAAATAAGGGTCGCCTGACTTTGTTTGTAACAATAAAGTTTCGTAAGTAAATCGAATGTTATTCCTTGTTTCCGTTACAATTGTGCTTCCCATTTGATTGCTTGAAACGCTAATCGTATCGGTTTGATAGACATATAAGCCTGAATCTAAAATTTGAAAATCAATGATTTGGTCGAGCTTGTAAGTCCTTTTTAAAAGTATTTTACCTTCATCGTTATAAAACGACCAAACTCCGTCTTTGTATGAACTTTTATTGTAAATTTTATAATTACCATATGAAACAACTAAACCATCATCATTTAAAAAATCCCATTTACCAGTTCTTAGTTTAGATTTTAACTTGGTGCCGTAACTTGTTTTTTGTTCTATGGTTTTATAATTCCCCTTTGCAATGCAATTTCCATCTTTGTCATTAACACACTGATTTTGACAGAACAGTGTTGAAATAGAAAAAAAAGCAATAATTACTGTAAGGATTGGTTTTGCCATTGATGTCAAAAGTAACGAGAAATAAGCAAATTTATTATATAATATTTGGGTTATTAAAAATGAATCAAAAAGAATACCTTTGCACCCCTAAAAACAATTGTATTTAAATGGATCGTAATTCAATCATAGGTTTAAGTTTAATATTCGTATTACTAATAGGTTATTTTTTCATAAATCAACCAAGTGAACAAGAGTTGGCAATTCAAAAAAGAGTTGCAGATTCTATCGCTTTAGTTAAGGAGAATGAAAAAATTCAACTCAGTAAAGGAGCTCAATTAAGTAAAGATAATTCGAGCAAACCACTAGTTGTAGAAAAAGTTGACACCAGTTTATTGATAGCTCAATATGGTGAATTACACACTCAACTTTTTGGGTACGAAAAAGAAGTTGTTTTGGAGAATGAAAGTTTAAAAGTAACCTTTTCAAACAAAGGCGGACGAATTAAACAAGTTCAGCTAAAGGCCTTCAAAACGGATCACAAAACGCCTGTTTTATTGTTTGATACGCTCCACTCTGAAAGTTATTTAAGTTATAACAACAAAAATACGCAAGTTAAAACCAATCAGTTTTTTTGGGAATATGAGTTAAAAGGTAACAATCAATTGTTATTTAAACTTAAAGGAGATAATAATTCTGAGATAATAAGTACTTACACCATTCCTCAAACAGGTTACAATGTTGAACATAGTTTAACAACAAAGGGACTTCAAAATGTCATTTCTGATTCTAAACTTACCTTCAATTGGTCGAACAATATACCCCTACAAGAGCGTGAAGTTGAGAAAGAAAAAATATTAACTACCTTTTATTTCAAACCTGTTGACGATAAAGCAGATTACATAGGGGAGTCAAATTTAGAAACTAAAGTATTGGAACAAGATGCCAATTGGATTAGTTTTAAACAGCAGTTTTTTAACTCAACGGTTAGTATTGATAAACCTTTCTTGAAAGGCAGTCAATTAACTACAGCTGAAGCAAAATCAGATTCAAGTGTCAAATTCTTAACGGCTTCATTGGCCTTGCCATACCAATCTGTTGAGGATAATAACTTCAAACTAACTTATTATTTTGGACCT
>JBIPNH010000073.1:0-10779 GCA_044373665.1 Bacteroidia bacterium | reverse complement strand
TAAAACAGAAATGGTATTGGTTATTGCACTCCAATCTTGTTTCATTGGGTCGATATTTAACAAAAAATCGTTAAGTAAAAACTTAAAGGAATCATTGTAAGTTATCCTATTTGATTCAATTCTACTGAAACGAATACTATCGGAATACTTTTGCAACAAAAGCATTTCATTTTCATTGCTAACTTGACAGACTAATTGTGTCTTTATAAAAACAGAAAGTAATATTAAGACAATAGTTTTCATATTAAATACAATGGTAAAATAAGCTTTTTATTGTGTAGTGGACTATAAAGCCTCAATAACCATAGCACTTGCACCACCACCACCATTACATATTGCGGCTCCTCCTATTTTTGCATTATTTTGTTTTAATACATTGATTAGGGTAACAACAATACGCGCACCACTTGCACCAAGTGGATGACCTAATGAAACAGCACCGCCATTTACATTTACTTTTTCTATAGGTAAATTTAAAATTTTATTATTAACCAAACCTACTAATGAGAAGGCTTCATTGAACTCAAAAAATTCGATTTCTGACATATCAACTCCTGCATTTTTAGCAGCTTTAGGCATTGCAACGCTTGGAGCAGTTGTAAAGTATTCAGGTTCATGTTCTGCGTCTGCAAAACCTCTGATTTTAGCAATTGGTTTCAATCCCAATGAATCCATTTTTTCCTTACTCATTAATATTAGTGCAGCAGCACCATCGTTCATTGTGCTAGAATTAGCAGCAGTTGCTGTTCCTTCTTTACTAAAAGCGGGCTTTAAACCTGCGATTTTATCAAACTTTACATTTTTATATTCTTCATCATGATTGAAAACAGTGATATTTCCCTTTTTATCGACCATTTCCACAGGAACAATTTCATCATTAAATTTACCTTGTTCCCAAGCAGATGCTGAACGTTTGTATGAGTTCATTGCAAATTCATCTTGTTGTTCTCTGGTAATATTTTGCTCAGTAGCACATTTATCAGAGCACCAACCCATCATTTGTTGATTATAAACATCCAATAAACCATCATTAGCTAAACCATCTACCAAATTGGCATTTCCGAATTTGAATCCATTTCTACTACCCAACAAATAATGAGGCACTTGACTCATATTTTCCATTCCACCAACCACTACAACATCTGCAACACCGGTCATAATTTGTTGAGCACCAATAGCGATAGATTTCATTCCACTGGCACACACTTTATTAATAGTAGTGGCTTGTACTTTATTAGGCAAACCAGCAAATTTTGCAGCTTGTCTTGCAGGTGCTTGACCTAAACCAGCTTGTAACACACTACCAAAATATATTTCTTCAACCTCTTCAGGATTTAAACCTACTTTTTCTAAGGCGCCTTTAATTGCAGCAGCCCCAATTTTAGGTGCAGAAACAGATGACAACGCTCCCATAAAACTTCCCATTGCAGTTCTAACTGCTGATACGATATATACTTCTCTCATTTGATTGTAATTTGAACGCAAAAGTACGTATTTTTTGTGAAACTGCGCATTTTCTATATTTTAAAACCTGAACAATTTTGAGCCTATTTAATAAAAAAATCAAGAAGCATTTGAATTAAATCACTCTATTAAAAAATAACAAAAACTACTTAACAATAAAGAGTTAATTGTTCTAAAATAGATTTCAATCAATATTTGCGACTTTTTGCTCAATAAATGTAGCTTAATAATGGCAATACTTTATAAATAACATTTTAGACACATCTCTTTGAAATTAATTCCTTTAATTTGTATTCTTTAAGTTTAGAAGCGAGAGCTACCCAATGACAGACTTTTTCAACCACTTAGTACAAGAATTCCAATTCCCTTTGGGAAATCCTGTTTTAATATTCTCTTTAATCCTTCTTATCATTTTACTATCTCCAATTATTCTAAGGAAATTGCGTATTCCAAGTATTATTGGATTAATCATTTCGGGTGTTGTTATTGGACCACATGGGTTAAATATTTTAGCAAAGAACTCTGCTATAGACTTATTTTCAACGATTGGTTTGCTTTACATTATGTTTATAGCAGGCTTGGAATTGGACTTAAATGAGTTTAAATCAAACAGGAACAAGAGTTTTCTTTTTGGATTCTTAACTTTTATTATTCCTATTAGTATTGGGTTTCCTGTCTGTTATTATGGATTAAAATATGATTTTAATGCCAGTTTACTGACGGCAAGTATGTTTGCCACGCATACACTTGTAGCTTATCCAATTGTGAGCAAACTAGGCATTTCCAAAAACCAAGCTGTTGCTATTGCTGTTGGAGGCACTATTTTAACTGATACCGCAGTACTTATTATATTAGCAGTAATTATGGGAAGTTCACAAGGGCAACTTAATCAAGAATTTTGGATACGACTTAGCGTTTCTTTAGCTATTTTTTCCGCATTTATGTTTATTGCTATTCCAAGAATTGCAAAATGGTTTTTTAAAAAGCTGGAAAGCGAAAAGCACTCTCATTACATTTTTGTACTTTCGGTTGTTTTCTTTGCCGCTTTCCTTGCTGAAGTTGCAGGGGTGGAACCAATTATTGGGGCATTCGTTGCAGGTTTAGCTCTAAATAAACTAATACCACATTCTTCTGCCTTAATGAATCGAATAGAATTTATAGGCAATTCTTTGTTTATTCCTTTTTTCTTGATAAGTGTAGGCATGTTAGTTAATATCAATGTCATTTTGAGTGGCTACGAGGCCTTAATCATAACGCTAACTTTAACAACAGTGGCTATTTCGAGCAAATGGATCGCAGCTTTTTTTACCCAATTGGCCTTTAAATACAGTTCGGCACAAAGACAATTAATATTTGGATTGAGTAGTGCACATGCTGCGGCCACTTTGGCTGTAATTTTAGTGGGTTACAAAGCTGGAATTTTAGACGAAAACATTTTAAATGGTACAATTATTTTAATTTTAATCACCTGTATTGTGGCTTCATTTGCAACTGAAAAAGCCTCCAAAAAAATAATTTTAGAAACACAAGACGACAATCAAGCTTTAAAAACAATAAACACCAACGAAGAACACCTTTTATTACCTACAGCCAACATTGAAAACATTGAAAAACTTTTAGAATTTTCAATTCTTATTAAAGCTAAAAAGTCGGCAAATCCTATTTCCATCCTAACTGTTGTAAGTAATAATGAAGAAACGGAGGTAAACCTAATTAACGCGAAAAACAAACTACAAGAATTTGTTAAACAAGGTTCCGCAACGGAAACAAATGTCAATGCTATTACAACAATAGACCACAATGGGGCAAGTGGCATTGTTAGAATTTCACGAGAAATAATGGCCAATATTATTGTCTTAGGATGGCCTATTCGTTCAGGATTTCTTGACAAATTGTTTGGCGAAAAAATAGAAATAATTTTGAATAATACAGACAAAACTGTGATGATGTGTTATTTAACTAAACCCATGGTTTTAAACAAACGTATTTTTGTCATTATTCCACCAATGGCAGAAAGAGAAAAAGGATTTGAATTATGGTTATTAAAGACTAGTAAATTAGCTCAAGAACTTAGTATTCCCATTTATTTCAATTGCAACAAAACTACTGAAAACCACATCCACAACAATTTAAGAAGAAACAAAATTTCCGCCTTATATAGTATTGAATATTTCGAAGAATGGGATGATTTCTTTGTTATATCAAAGCGCATTAAAGAATCTGATTTTATTGTTTTGGTTTCAGCTAGGAAAGGTTCTGTTTCTCACATCTCTATCCTAGATGAGCTTCCTGCAAAGCTCGAAAAACACTACGACAACAACAGTAAAATCGTCATTTATCCTCAACAAAATAACAATGAATTTTGGAGTGATAATTACGAAGATATTTCTACGGAGCCTTTAAGCAAAGGCATTGAAACGCTTCAAAAAATAAGCAAAGGCATTGGTAATATTTTCAAATCCAACTAAATAAGAGTTGTCTCTTTTTTAAATAAATAATATACATTTGCATACACAATGCGATATTATTTGATAGCAGGGGAAACTAGCGGCGATTTGCATGGATCCAATTTAATGCAACATCTGTTAAAAATTGACCCACATGCTGAAATAAGATTTTGGGGAGGTGATTTAATGGCTGCAAAAGGGGGCACCATGTTCCGACATTATAAGGCTACCGCTTTTATGGGCATAACCGACGTTTTACTGAATCTTAATAAAATTTTCAAAAACTTATCTGATTGCAAAAAAGATTTAATTACTTTCAAACCCGATGCTTTAATTTTAATTGATTACCCTGGCTTTAACCTAAGAATAGCAAAATTTGCTAAGTCAAAAGGCATTAAAATCCATTACTACATTAGTCCTAAAGTGTGGGCATGGAATACGAAAAGGGCTTATAAAATTAAAAAAAACGTTGACCACCTATACAGTATACTCCCATTTGAAATCGATTTTTTTAAACCCTTTGGAATAATCCCCGACTACGTCGGCAATCCTATATGTGATGCAATAGAACAGTATCAGTTTGACAGCACTTTTAAGGAAAATCATCAAATCACAAAACCAATAATTGCGCTTTTGCCGGGAAGCAGAATGAGTGAATTAAAGCATGTTTTACCAGAGATGTTGAGTATTTGCAAATATTACCCTGATTATACTTTAGTGCTAGCAGGTGCTCCTCACATAGATGACAGTATTTATCATCAATACATTGGCAATTTACCTGTAAAACTGATAAAAGGACACACTTATGATGTTGTAAAAAACAGTCATGCAGCACTAGTCTGTAGTGGAACTGCTACTCTTGAAACGGCTTTGTTAAATTGTCCAGAAGTAGTTTGTTATAAATTCAGTTCAATTAGTTATGAAATCGGCAAAAGAGTAATCAAGGTGAAGTATATCTCATTGGTTAATTTAATATTGAACAAATTGGCAATTCCTGAATTGATACAACAGGAGCTCAATGAAACCAATATTAATAGAGAATTAGATTTGATCTTAGAAGGGAGAAACAGAGAAGAACAACTCATAAGCTATAAAGAGTTAAAGGAAATTGTAGGTAATGCAGGAGCGAGTGTTAGAACTGCTGAACTTATTTACAAAAGGTGCTCTTCAACATGAGATTCTTTGTAAGCAGTTGTCATTTCGCGTTTTCCAACAGGACCACCTACTGATTGCACTTTCATACCCAATGCTTTTAAATTTCGTTTAAATTGACCTTGAGCACAATAAGTCGTTAGCAATCCACCCTCTTTTAAGTAATCCACAGCAAATCGAATGGTATCTTCAGTCCACATTTCAGATTGTTTGGCGGGAGCAAAAGCATCGTAATACATCAAATCTACCTCTCCTTTATTTATCAATTTTGAAAGCTCAATATCCTGACTTTGCAAATCAGCTTTTAACATACAAAAATTAAACTGTGGAGTTATGGAATGCCATTCATTACAACTTAATTCAGAAAGTTGTTTTATTTGGTCAATACTTTTGGGTAAATGAGGAAAACCGCTGTAATAGTTTTGAAGAATTTCGTAAGTCAAAGGAAATGGTTCAAAAGCAATGTAATTTACTTTTTGATGAGGCAATAAATAATCTAAAGTTAATAAAGCATTTAAACCTGTACCAAACCCAACCTCCATAATAGTAAATTCAGTTAAGCTTGGATTAATGAGCTTGAGTCCGTTTACGATATAAACGTGTAAACTTTCTGAAAAAGCACCATTAATTGAATGATATGTTTCATCGAGGTGTTTTAAATAAATGGTTTGACTACCATCTCTGGTTTTTAAAAATTCGACTGATATATCGTTCATCTGTATTAAAAATTCATTTCTTGTTCTCTTTCAGGCATTTTAGGTTTTTTTTCAGGAACACTGTTTGAATCGCCAAATTTCCAAGTTAAGTTAACTGTAAGAATTCTGGTTTCGCGTTTGCGATAAACACTGCTTGAGAAATTTACATCAGACATTATAATTTTAAATCTTCGGTTATCAAAAACATCATTGACAGAAACGCTTAAAGCAAGTTTTTCTTTGTAAATATCTTTTTTGAATCCGAAATCTAATCCATACATAGAAAGCATTTTGCCTTGTGGCAATGCTCTTGGACCCATGTAATTATATGACAACTGCAAATCTGTTTTGTTCCAGAAGGTGTAACTCATTATTGCTTTTCCCGTAAAAACCCATGCATTATTGGTAAATTGAGTCCCAAGCACATTACCCGAAAGCATTTGCCTGTACAAATTCCCATTTAATGTAGTTTTTATCTTTTTCATTAGCGTAAAACGAGCGATAACTTCTGCTCCCATACTCCTGTTGTAATCTAAATTATAAAAGGAAACACGGGATATTCCTAAACTATCTACCGTTCTATAACGCCAAATGACAGAATTTGTTTGCCTAAAATACAAATTTGTTGTAAAAACTACTTTAGATGTGTTATAAAAAGCAGATAATTCTAGTGCATCTGTAAGTTCAGGTTTCAGCGTAGGATTACCTGTAAAAATATTAAACGGGTCATTTACATTGATAAAAGGATTTATTTGACCCTGGGTGGGGCGATTTATCCGGCGACTATAACCCAATTGAATATCTGGAATATTGTATTTTTTTTGTAAAGTAAAATTGATATTACCCGATGGGAACAAATTAGTGTAATTAAAATTTACTGGAGTATTTGTTAATTTCTCTTCTCCATTAACCAATGTGTTTTCTGCGCGTAGCCCAATGTTATACTTAATAAAATCATTAACCTTATCACTCAACATCACATAAGCAGCGCTTACATTTTCATTGTAAACAAAGCGATTGGTTCTTCCATTGTCTATTTCTATTGTTTGTGTTTGGTAATTAAATGAGTCAAAATTAAACTGATTATCAAAACTCCTTGCGGTATATTTAGCCCCAAGCTCTAATTTTCTATAATCTGTAAAGGGTTTTACATAATCCACTTGTGCTAAAAAGTTTGCAAATCCGTTGTCAAAAGAGTTGTATGATAGTCCCTTATTCTGGTTCAAGTCTTGAAAAGTCAAAGGATCTTTAAAATTCCTAACAATGTCAATATTATTGATTCTATCTGTCAATGAATAATTCACAATTCCTACAATGTTGTGTGCTGTTTTTTCAAACGTTTTTTTCACTAAAAGGCCGGCATCATAATTCACTGAATTTTTAACAACAGTATTTCCTATTTCTTGAACTGTTTTAACTTCTCTTTTGTCATCTGTCAGAAGCAAATCACTGATTTCATCGTCGTTATCGGCATTTACAGAAGCCATATAATTGAATGAATAAAGCCATTTTTTACTTGGTTTATAATCAAGGCTACCAGAAAAAGTTGCGTTTCTATTTATATTTTGACTTTCACTGTATTGATTAATAACAAAAAACGTATCCTTGGTAAAGTTATCTCTTTCATTGTAACCGCTCCCCCACACATCATTTTGTCTTAAAGTAAGTGTATTGGAGGTACTCCATTTGCCATTACTATAGTTATATGCCGCCGTTGCGTTGTATTTATTATTTGTTCCGACCCCTAGTGTTACAAATCCATTTTGACCTTTTGTCCTGTTTTGTTTAAGTGTAATATTAATAATACCACTTACCCCTTCCGCGTCTAGTTTCGCACCAGGGTTGGTATTTACTTCTATGCTTTCGATATTGGCTGCAGGAATTTGCAAAAGCAGTGTCTGTTTGTCTTCCCCCGATAAGCTACTTTGTTTTCCGTTAATATAAATCAATACATTTTCACTTCCTCTCAGGGTTATTGTTCCATCTCCATCTACACTTATTGCAGGAATTTGTCTGAGTGCGTCGAGCGCAGTGCCTCCATTGGTTAACACATCATTTTCCAACGAATATACTTTTTTGTCTGCTTCTATTTTCTCCACTACCACTTTTTTCATTACAACACCTCCTCCTTTTATTAACTCAACTTGAGGCAATAGATATAAATTATTCAAATTCAGAACGGTTGCCGAATCTGTAAATTTCAAATTTATTGTTTGGGTTTTGTATCCTGGAATAGAAATCTTAATAATACTAGGCTGACTGTTTGAACAAATTTTAAAATGGCCCAAACTGTCCGTCAATTTAAATCCTATTACAGCATTTTTATTACTTGAATACACTTCAACCAAACTATTGGGAATAAATTTGAGAGAAACACTGTCATTAACAACGCCGGTGACACAATATTTTTTTTGGGAATAAGCACTTAAAACAAAGAAAAGGAACAAGCTTACTGCCGTTAACTTTTTAAACATCATAGATATAACAAAATAAAATTAAATGGGTTTTAGAATCCCTAAAGTGGTTTTCTTATGGTTCTTTGTTCGATACGTTTTTCATAGTTTTCTCCTTTGAAAATACGATGAACATAAATACCAGGGGTATGAATTTGATTAGGGTCAAGTTCTCCAGCGGGAACCAACTCTTCAACTTCGGCTATGGTTATTTTTCCTGCCATTGCCATTAATGGATTAAAATTTCGTGCAGTTTCTTTAAAAATCAAATTGCCATGCACATCTCCTTTCCATGCTTTAACAATTGCAAAATCAGCATCAAAGGCATATTCCATTAAATAGGTTTTGCCATTAAAATCCCTGGTTTCTTTTCCTATTGCCACTTCCGTACCAACACCTGCAGGCGTGTATATTGCAGGCATTCCATATCCTGCTGCCATACATCTTGTTGCCAAAGTACCTTGAGGGATTAACTCAACCTCTAACTCTCCTGACAGTAATTGTCTCTCAAACTCGGCATTTTCTCCTACGTAGGATGCAATCATCTTTTTAACCTGCCTTGTTTTTAATAAAAGTCCAATTCCAAAATCATCAACACCAGCATTATTGCTAATACAAGTTAATTTATCTGCTCCTTTTTTAACAAGCGCATTGATACAATTTTCAGGAATCCCACATAACCCGAATCCACCCAACATTAATACGGCACCACTTTCAATATCTTTGATGGCTTCATCGGCATTTGCAACAACCTTATTCATACCGGCAAATTTAATGTTTTTTGATAAAGGATAAAAATACAATGTACAAACTATATCAACATCAATCCAATAAATGCCCCTAATTCCATTAGCAATGCAATACCAATATGAACAAGAACGCCACCCCATATAGATTGAGTTTTGTATGATAAATAACCCAATAAAACACCTCCAAAAAACGAACTAATGGTTTCCCCAATAGGTTTACCAAAATGGATTGAAAAGTAAAAGGCAGCAGTAGGAATAATAGCTTTAGGTCCTAAAATTTTCAAAAATGCTAATATCATAAATCCCCTGAAAAAAACTTCTATTGAAATAAAATCAAGCGCATAAACCACTTCAAACCAAAAATAATGATGTGGTTCAGGATGATAAATATCAATTCTTGAGGCTCGTGGATAGTATTCCAAAAAGTCACCCATGAAACTGGCTGCTGTAATCAAAGGCAGCATAAAAAGCAACATCTTAAAATACAATGACCATTCAACTTGTTTGGCCGAAAACCCATAAAAAGAATGCTGTGGCACTCTATAAAACAGCCAAACCACACGCAACATCATCAATAAAAATAAGAGTCTAATTAAATCAGAAAAAATAAGCTTACTTATACCTATTCGTCCAGGTACGGCAAATAACTCCACCACTTCCCCATAGAAAGTTAAAACAGATCGAAGTGAAAACAAAGAAATACCAACTACAATTAACACCCAAAACTGCCTAGTTTTAACCCACTTAAAATCTTTTGAAAACAATGAAACGAAAAACAAAGCTGACATAAAATGCAATGCATAAAGAGCAAAGTAGGCTAAAAATGAATGAATGCCTTTGAGTTTAAAAATAGATAATTGCACTTTATAAAACTCGCTGATAGCAAGAGTAGTTGTTAAAAAAACAAACATTACAAGCCAAAATAGAATAGAATACTGGGCTATAAATTTCTTTAAATCTTGAATTAAACGAATCATAATACCAGTAAATTACACCCACGAGTATCACTGTAATCGACACGACCTAACACTTCGCAACTACCGTTATCGTGAACTTTTCCCAAATCAGAGGTTGCAATAAAGCTACAAGAATATAAATTATACAAATCAATAACATTGAGTACTCCGTTTCTGTTAAAAATAGGTAATCCTAAGGGATCATTTATTTCTCTTGCAAACACCCTACACCAAGGTGGCGATTGATACAATCCTGCATTAAGGGCATAGGATTGCGACATCAATTCTGTCATTCCATATTCCCCTGCAATATTAGGAACCCCGAAACCTTTCTGTAAAATTTGGTGCAACTCATGCCTTGTAAGTTCGGCACGACGCCCTTTCATTCCTCCTGTCTCAACAATTTGTGTATTTAAAAGCTTCATTTGATAAGCTTCAACAAAATCAAGTAAAGCAAAACTAACACCCCACAAAATGGTAGGAATTTTATTGGCTTCGTTTTCCATCAATTGATTGTATAAGTCGTGGTGATTGTGTAAATAAAAATTAGACTGAAGGTATTGCGATGATTTAATAAAATGATTGACTTGATAAACCAAGGAAGAATTTTCCCTTTCAAGATAAGCAGGCAATAAGGCCAAGTGGCAATATTTTTTATAATCTCCAAAAAAGAAATTGAAACTCTCCGCACATGATTTTTCATACAAACTGGCAAAGGGGACTGCATGTTTACTAACCCCCACTCCAGTGGTACTGCTACTTTCAAACACAATCTCGGGAGCTAATGGAGTCGATTGAACATTAAAAGTCTTAAAAAAAGAAATGGGTAAAAAGGGTATCTTAAAAACTTTATCTATCTTTGT
>JBIPNH010000012.1:0-37395 GCA_044373665.1 Bacteroidia bacterium | reverse complement strand
CCATCAACAGCATTGTAAGTTACAGGGTAAGTTGCTCTTACTAATGTATTTACTTGACCATTGAAACCCCAATTTCTTGTTAATGTTGGATTTAAGTCATAAGCATCTTCAACATCAGTTTGGTCGATCCAAACAGAGTTGATTTGAATTTGCTCTTCACCTAATGGTAAAATAGTTGGTGCTTGTGTATCTTCAACACATACGTTTCTTGTTAATGTTACATTGTTACCTGCAACGTCTTGAACGTAGTATGTTAAAGTGTATGTTCCAACTTTACGTGTATCAACTGAACCGCTTACAACAATAGAAGATGTTAAGTTGAATGGTGATTTGTTATCAGTTGCTGTTGCACCTGGATCAGTGTAAGGAGCATTGTCTCTTCTAGCTTGGATACAACCTGTAGAACCTGGGTTCAAGGTTAATCTTGGGTTAGTCATGTCATTAACAACAATGATAGTTCTTACTTTTGGTTGTGCTTTGTTACCTGACAAGTCAGTTACATTGTACTCGTAAGTGTAGATACCTGTTACTGCGATGTCTAAGTCATTAGTTGTAACCATTCTGCTAGTGATATTACCTTCAGATGGGTCTGTTGCTACTGCACTTGCATCTGTATAGCTTGAACCTACTTCAATTCTTACTGTATCGCTACCGTTTAATGTAATTACTGGAGGCATGTTGTCATTTGCTAATACTAAAGCATAATCTTCTACTTCACCTGCAGTCAATGGACCACATGCTGTTGTATTTTGAGTGTGGTAGTTTGTTGCTACTCTTAAACGAGTAACACCTTCAAATGATTGACTTAAAGCTGGAACTGTAAAGGTAGTTGTGTAAACTTTATCGTAGTTGCTAGCTTGGAAGAAAATTTGTTCTCCTGCATCATCAAAATCTCCGTCAATGTTCCAATCAATCCAACCTTTTCTGTTTGCTGGGTCAACATTGTTTACTCTTGACATTTCTAATGAATACGTTTTACCAAAAGTTAAGTTAGCTTGTTTTTCTGCAGTGAAGTCAGTGTAAGCAACATCACCTGAGGTGCTGAAGTTGTTAATTAATTCAATGCTACCATCTTTTACTTTTACGTTGTTGATTCCTACGTCAGCACTTAAGATTAATGAAGCTGGCGTGCAATATTCTAAAGCACAGATAAATTTGTTTTTAACAACTGTTTTTTCTGTTGCAGTACGGTTATTGCTGTTCCAAGCTTTCAATGTTAATGTATAACAGCCTGAAGATGTGAAACGAATATTTGGTTTTGGAATTGAATCTCCTGGAGTGTTTGTGTAGTAAATAAAACCAACACCTGATGAACCTGATCCGCCTGTTGGAGCGTTTAATAAGGTATAAGTAGTTGGGAAAATAGTCCACTCAAAACGGTTAGCATTATCACTAATTGGGCTTAACACAACTCTGTCTTTTCCTACTGTAGGACGACGGGTTGATGCTGTCATATCCAATTGAGTTTGAACTTGTGGTGTTACAACGCTAATTGTTTTACAAGTTTTATCAGTACCTACGCATGATTTAACAGTTAAACAGACTTCGTAGTTATCGTCTGTAAAGAATGTGTAATCTAAATCTTTTTTGTTGAAGTTAGTTGGTTGAACACCATCGATAGTCCATTCCCAAGTTGGAACACCCACTACATTTGGAGTAGTGTTTGTAAATCTAACTGGAGTACCAGTATAACTTGGAGTAGTTGTTGGGCTGAAATCTGGTTTTGATACCGTAGCAGCACCTAATTGTGAAGTGTAGAAACCTGCGAAACCTGAGTCAACACCTGCTCCATCTGATTCAAATAAAATATACATACTACCACTTGTAGCTCTTACGCTTTGTGGTGCACGTGAGCTACTGCTCCATGTTGCAAGTAATGTTGTACCTGGACCACCTGGAGTTTTACCATCCCAAACTCTCAATTTATCATTAACATCTTTCAATTTTAATTGAGTCATTGTTAAATCGATACGTTGTGCGTTACATGGTGTAATTTGTAAGAATGAACGAGTTCCTAAACCTTGGTTGTTACCATAGTTTAAGTTTGGTCCTCCATTGTCAAAAATAGTTCCACTTGGGCTACCTACTACGTTGTCTAAGTTTGGTCCGTATGTTCCAAATCCTAAGTTGTATTGAGTTGGCAATGTTACAGTGATGTATTTAACTTTTCTTGTAGGTGCTGAATTACCAATGTCATTTCTTGCTGTTAATACTACAGTATATACCCCCGGTACATCAAATGCAAATTCAGGGTTTTGTGAAAACTCATTTGAACCATTTCCCCATGGGTCAGAATATAAATCACCATCTGCTAAATTTGGATAGTAATCAGAAGTAGCATAAGTTGTAGAATCATAAACATCCCAAGTCCATTCGTATGGTCCGTTTTCTGATAAATCAAAGATTTTAACTGATTCGTATTGTTCGATTGTAGTACGTTCTGCAACGAAATCAATAATAGGAGTAGCAGTTGGTGCTTTTAATGTTAAACATTTTACAATACTATCTCTACCTAAGCAGTTAGTACTTCTTAATTTAACACATTTAGTTCCCGGAGTTGTCCAAGTACCTGTAGCGCCTGAAGTCGTTTTGTAGTTTGGATTAATTCCGCGTTGTTCGAATGAACCATCGTTATTGATATCCCAAGCATGTTCAGTGTAACCAACTTGGTTACTATTAATAAAGGTAACAACAGTTTTTACCCAAGCATCAGTTGGAGCGATGAAGTTAGCATTTACACTTGATGGTAAAACTAAGTTAATACTAAAGTCAGTAGCTTCACCATAATACATTTGGTAACTAGTACAAGTGTGACATCCAGTTGATTGAGAAATATTTCCTCCGTATTGATAATCAGATATTACTCTTAAACGAGTTGCACTAGGAGATACATTACAAGGTATAGTAAAATTAATACCATTTAATGAACCTGGCATGTTATTTCCTGAAGTAGTATTCCATGTACCTAAATATTCACCAGCATCAATAAAATCTTTGTCATTATTAAAATCAATGTAAACACCCCATTTACCATTATAGGTAGTACCATAATAATAAGAAGAGGAACTAGACTGGATATTGTAAGTATTTCCAGCGGTTAAATTAAAAGCATTGGAAGGACTGTTTGCCAATGAATACTCACCACCGCAGGTAGAAGTTCCATTAAATCCGTCCGCTTTTCTGTTGTAAACAACATTAGATCCTGCCGAAATTACTATTTGTTCTGCCGCAACAACGTAATTGGTAGATGACATCTGATAGGTGTAGCTATTGTGTGCATTACACCAAGGCGCTTGCGCGACCAGATTTGGGATTAACCCGAACAACATGACAAAGCATGCGACAGTTAATTTTGTTAGTTGAGTAATTAATTTATTCATATTTATAAAATTATTTTTCAACGTCAATAATAAATATAAATATTATAAAAACAATAATTTTTTTATTTTTTTTAAAAAAAAGCTAAAAAAATGACATTTTTTTTACAAAAATGTCTAAAAAATAGAAATTTTACTTACTTAAGCTATTCCCATTTGTTTCAAATGTGAAACATGTGAATTAATTGCAAGTGCAACATTTTTATATTCGTTGTACGTTACATTGTATTCTTTACATACATCTTTAACTATTTTACTAATTTGAGGATAATGAATATGTGAAATGTTAGGGAATAAGTGGTGTTCAACTTGAAAGTTCAAACCTCCTGTAAACCATGAAACGATTTTATTGTTTGTTGCAAAATTGGCTGTGGTTTTAATTTGGTGAACTGCCCACTCATCTTGAACCTTACCAGATATTTCATCAGGTTTTGGGAATTGAGTACTTTCAACAGTATGTGCTAATTGAAATACCAAACTGATAACGATTCCCGTAAAGAAACCAAAAATCAAGAAACCAATAATCCACATTTTAAAACCTACAAATATAATTGGGATAACAATAAATAATAAAGCATGCAATGCTTTGAAAGCCCAAAAAGTTATATGGTCGTTTGTATTTAGTTTTTTTAATGGCATATTTCCAACCTTCTTTGTGAAATATTTCTCATAGTCAGTAAAAAAAATCCAATATAGATATAATAAAGAATAGGCTAACGGAAAATACAAATACTGAAACTTGTGTATTTTATATTTTTTTTGACTTTCGCATAATCTTAAAAAAGGACGAGCATCAATATCATCATCAACACCATCTATATTAGTATATGTATGGTGAACAACGTTGTGCTTTGTTTTCCACATAAAAACATTAGCCCCTAATATATTAAGGGACATTCCTGCTAATTCATTCAGCCATTTTTTGTTACTAAAACTTCCGTGGGCACCATCATGCATGATATTAAAACCTATTGCGGCTGTAGCCAAACCAAGCAATAAACACTCAGCAACTAAAACAATCCAATTAGAAGATGTAAAAAACACTAAATGAATGTAAGTTAAAATGAGAGTTGAAAAAATAATAATAGCTTTGGAATATAATTTAGCATTGCCGGTTGGTTTTGCTTTAACTTCTTCAAAGTAGTGATTAATTCTTTTTCTTAACTCGGAATGAAAAGAATTAGTTGGATTTAAAAACTTAGGTATTACCATTAAAATATTAAAGGTGCAAAGATAATATTTTTTAGTTCAAAAAAAGACAGTATTACCATAAATAAGGTGATCTTAATCATATTTATCTGTAAAACAATCTGATAATTTTCAATTCAACATACATTTAAATACGCAAAAAAAACCTAACTTTGTGAATTAGATGAAAAAAGATAATAAAGACCTTTTTGATGGGCCCAAAAAGAATCGTACGGATGAAAAAAAACCTTCTGAAAAGGAAGATAAAAAAAGAAATTTTGATAACGACGATTTAAGTTTCAAGGTTAAGTTTATTCCTAACTCATACGAAAACAAAACTGATTCGTTTAAACCCAACAATCGAAATTTTAATTCAGACAAAAAAAGTCCGTCTTATAAACCTTATTCAAAACCAAATGAATCTTTTGATAACAAAAGAACTCCAAGGTTTGATGAAAAAAAATCATACGATAAACCATACTCAAAACCCAAACCAAGCGGGTCTTTTGATGATAAAAGAACTCCAAGATTTGATGAAAAAAAATCATTTAACAAGCCTTTCACAAGATCAAATGATAGGAATGATAGAAATGACAGAAAACCATACAATTCTAAAGGAGAAAACAATCGAACTAACTTTTCGCTGCCTAGAGACAATGACAACTTTAAACCAAGAGAATCATTTAAATTAGACAGTGAAGACGAAAATAAACCATTTAAAAAACCATTCAAATTGGGTTACGACCCACAAGTGCCGTTAAAAAAGCAATCTTACCAGTCGCGAATTTTTAAGGAAAGCAAACAACAAGACAAAAAACAAGAAAAGGTTGTAGATTCAGATAACAGACTTAGACTTAACAAATACATAGCACAGTCAGGCATTTGCAGTCGAAGAGAAGCCGATGAATTTATTAAAAAAGGAAGTGTTACCGTTAATAATGTTGTTGTTAAAGAAATGGGGCATAAAGTTAATCCGGGCGACAATATTAAGTTTGAAGGAAAAACAATTTTATCTGAACCATTTGTTTACATATTAATGAACAAACCAAAAGACTTCATTACAACAACCGAGGATGATAAAGGCAGAAAAACCATATTGGATTTATTAGTTGGGAAAGTTAATGAACGTGTTTTTCCCGTTGGTCGGTTGGACAGAAATACTACAGGAGTTCTACTTATTACTAACGATGGTGAATTAACTCAAATACTAACTCATCCATCCTATCAGATTAAAAAAGTTTATCACGCAACATTAGATAAAAAAGTAAGCCAATCAGATTTGGATAAACTTGTAGAGGGTATTGAATTGGAAGATGGAGTTGTTCATGCAGATGCGGTTGCTTATGTTGAATCTGAGGATAAAAGACACGTAGGACTTGAAATACATTCTGGAAAAAATCATATTGTTAAACGTATGTTTGAGCATTTAGGTTATGATGTTGAACGACTCGACAGAGTTAGTTTTGGGACATTTACTAAAAAAGATTTACCAAGAGGGAAATGGCGTTTTTTAACCAATTATGAATTGGCTTCAATCATGAAAATGAAAGATAAAGCAAGCAAACAATAATGATGTATGTTTTTGTTTTTCAAAAATGCAGTCAATAATGTTCTAAACTTTTGTTTTCCAAGCCTTTGTTCTGGATGTAGCACTATTCTATTTAATCAAGAACTTCACATTTGTCTTAAATGTCAGTTGAATTTGCCAAAAACCAATTTCAAAAACCAAGACAACAATTACACTGCCAATATCTTTAAGGGAAGAATTCCTATTGTATACGCCAATAGTTATTTGTATTTCAGAAAAAAAGGCATTGCTCAAAACCTTGTTCATCAAATTAAATACAAAAAAAACCTTGAGTTAGGCAAATATTTAGGTCAACAATTTGGAATGGATATTTTAGAACAAATTAAAAATAATCCTCCAGACATCATTACTTGTGTTCCTTTACACAAAAAAAAATTGAAATTAAGGGGACACAATCAAAGTGAATCTATAGCTACAGGAATTTCAGAATCATTAAACATTCCATTTAATCCTAACATAATTCTTAAACTTACTCATTCCGATTCTCAAACAAAAAAAAGTAGATTTAATCGATGGCTTAACGTAGATACAAAATTTATTTTAAACCCAGCTTTTGACATTAAAAACAAGCATGTTTTAATTGTAGACGATGTTATAACAACGGGCGCTACTATTGAAACTTGTGGTCAATTAGTATTGAGTCAGGAGAACACAAAAACAAGTTTTTTGAGCTTATGTCTTTCTACTAACTAAAAAATTTGTATATTCGCAAATCAATTTTTATATGAAAAAACAAATAACTCTCCTTTTATTGTGTTCTTTTACCTCGTTTTTATTTGGTCAAAAGCCTCAACTTTCTCAACAATTCATCATTGATAAACTCCCTCAATATTGTGGTTCTACAGGAACATCTTCTGCAGATTCTAGCCGATTACCGATCTTATTTAGAGCATCTTTATCGGGATTAAACACTGGATCAACTTATAAATATTTTGTAAGATTTATTTCATTATCTGACACAGGTGATGTTAATTCTACAGGAGCTGGTAACCCACTGTTTTTCAAAAACGGCAACTGGACAAGCACAAATGCCCCTAACTTAGATTCTGCAGGCAGACATGACACTGTTAGTTTAACATTTGGACCAATGCTTGAAACTTGGTTTGGCGCTTATTATAACAGTGATAGCAGATTTACGCCTGGCAAATATATTTATCCAATCTTTGTATTACAAGAAATTGGTTCAACTGACATTATCAAACTATGCATTTCTGATTCAATCAAAGTTCTTGGTTTTTCTCCAAACTCTGGTGCAAACAATGGAAGTGCAATATGGGGTAGCTCTTCTATTGCTCAAAAAAACTTCGTTTTATTGTATGACAACACAAGTGGTGTTTCTAATAGACCACTTACTATTACTTACACAGAAAATGAAGGCCTTAGTAATTCAAACACACAAAGCCATTACACTAACTTGGTAAACGGCAAAACAGGAAATTGGGGTTCTATTATTCCAAATTCATTGAGCAATGGTGTTCGAAGAATAGAAAGTAAAACATTTAATAACACCTTAATACACGCCAATATTGAATCTGACGGAATATGGGGAATGGATTCAACTATTAACCCAAGAAAAGGATTTAGACCAATTTCTATTAAAAACGACAATGCTCCTTTGAGAAGTCCTGAAATAGAATTTATTTCTTCTGCAGTCAATGTAAATGAAGGAGTTGGAATAGCCAAAATATTGGTTAGAAGAAGATTCGGAAATCACGATTCCACTAAAGTATTTGCTAACTATTTTGTTGGTTCTGCCACACCTAATGTTGATTTTACAAATTTAAATGGCAATCCACTTGTTGTTCGTCCTTATGGAACTGTAATTGATACCTTACGTATTCAGATAAAAAACGATTCATTGTCAGAAGGCACTGAAAATGCGAACTTCAGACTTACTAATTCTACAAATGCTATTATAAACAATTTGTCTAACTCAATTCAGATGAACATTATTGACAATGACATTCCTGCCTATCGTTTTGCTAAAAATGGAGCGGTTGTGAATGAAGACAATGGTTTATTGAGCGTTAAATTGAAAGTTGACTTCGGAAGTATAAATCCTTCGACAGTTCGCGTTGTTGTAAAACGTAGAGCTGATAGCACATTTATTCCAAGTGAATTCAGGCTAGGCAATAGCAACAGAGACACAACTATCCAATTTAATGGAGGCAAGGTTTCAGATAGTATCAGCTTTAACATTAATATTGTTAACGACCTTACTCCAGAAAGATTCAATGATACTATCGTTTTAGCATTAAGAAACCCAAGTAATCCAGGGAGTATTGGCAGAGACTCTTTATTTACTCTTGTAGTTAGAGATGATGACACCCCTCCTACTTTTAATTTCGAATTTTCTAAAATTACAGTTCAAGAAAATGTGGGTACAGTCAATGTAAAAATCAAAAAAACTGGAAGAAACAAAAACCCAAGTGACTTTATTATTTCTCACTATTCTTTAACATCTACCGCAACTGATGGCAGTGACTTTAATTATTCTACACAAATTATCACTTCAGATGTAAACGATTTAGATACCTCTGTAAACATTACTATTATCAATGACAATAACAGAGAATTTACAGAAACTGCATTGTTTGTTATCCGTCCAAGCTTTAATGTGAGAATAGGCAAACCTGACACATTACAACTTATCATTAATGATGATGATATTGCCATCTATAACATTTCAAGAGTTACAAGCACAAAAACACCAAACAATCTCGTTGATAGTATTGGCACAAAATGTGGTTTAAGAGGTGTTGTTTACGGAACTAACATGAGCACTTCAGGTCTTGAATTTACATTAATAGACCCAACAGGAGGTATTCAAGTCGTTAATTCTAACACCAAAAACTACAGTGTTACAGAAGGTGACAGTATTTTTGTTATTGGCCGTATTGCTCAAGTTAACGGAATGGCTAGAATGACAACATTAGATACCATTATAAGACTAGCATCGTCTAGAACGTTAAGAAATGCTTCTGTAATATCATCATTAAATGAGTCAACCGAATCTAGATTTGTTAGATTCAACTTGGTGAAATTATCCAACCCATCATTGTGGCCAACAGCGGCTCTTGCTAACAACACTCAAGTCACATTAAAAGTATTAACACAGTCTGATTCTTTTGATTTGATAATTGACAGTGAAACTGACATTGATGGCAAAACAGCACCTGCTGGATTTTTCAACTTAAGTGGAATAGGATTTCAAAATGACGCTACAAGTCCTTTCAATTCAGGTTACTCTATTAAGCCAAGACGATTTACTGATATCCAACAATTAAATGTACCTATTTTTAGCTTTACATCTTCATCTTCTTTAGCTATTGAGAACAGAGACAGTTCAGAAGGGTTTACTTTACAGTGCGCTAACTTGGTAAACAATCAACAAATTAGTTTGGAAATTAAAGGAGGAAATGCAACAAGAAATACCGATTACCAATCGAACCAAAATCGTTTATTTATTCTTACACCAAGTAAACCTAGTGTAAATATCAAAATAAAATTAATAGACGATGCTATCGTTGAATCTCCTGAAACCATCATTTTTGTAATTCGTGGCAATCAATGGGGAACTTTAGTTGGGGCTGATAGTATTCATACGGTTACTATTGTTGATGATGAATCTACTAACATTGCCTTAAATGAATTGAGTGAAAAAACTAAACTTTATCCAAACCCAACTTCAAATCAATTTAATATTGAAACGACAGAAATAATCAACAGTATCGAAATTTTGGATATTACAGGTAAACAAATTTTTATTGATTCAAAGGTAAATTCCAAAGAATACCAATCAAATTCATTAGAATTAAACAATGGTGTTTATATTATAAAAATTAAAACAGAATTAGGTTCGTTCACTAAGCAATTAATGATAAAACACTAATGTCCTCTTTTTTAAATGAAACTTTTCGCAAGTTCTTTATAGAACTTGCGAAAAACAATCATAAAGATTGGTTTGATTTAAACAGAGAACGTTACCATAAGGATGTCAAAACACCTTTTGAAAACATAGTCAAAGGTGTTATTTCTCAACTTCGTGAGAGTGAAGACCTAGGTTCAATTGAAGCCAAGGACTGTTTGTTTAGAATCAACAGAGATATTCGTTTTAGCAAAGATAAAACACCTTATAAACTTCATTTGTCTGCGGCTGTTTCCAAATATGGGAAAAAGGATTTTGAAAACCCTAGCTTCTATTTCGAAATTGGGCCTGAGTATATTAATATCTATTCAGGCATCTATCAGCCGAGTAAAATCAGTTTAAATAACATAAGACAATACATAAGTAAATACCCCAAAGAATTGGATGAGTTACTGTCAAACCAAAAGTTTAAAACAAACTTCGGCAATATTCAGGGCGAAAAATCAAAAAGACTCCCTAGTGATTTAAACAACACTCATTCAATATTATTTAACAAACAATTTTATATACACCATCAGATAGAGACTAAAAATTTAATAGACAAAGACATTGTTAAATACTTAGTTACTATATTCAAATCTGCACAAGCTATCAATCAATATTTAAAAAAAGCTATCGATTATGACAGTTAACCTAAACGAGATTATTACAGTAACTTTTACTTTATTTGCTGTCATTGACATTATTGGTTCGGTTCCAGTTATTATAAACTTAAGAGAGAAAATTGGCCATATTCAATCAGAGATTGCAACACTTGTTGCGGGATTATTAATGGTTGCTTTCTTTTTAGTTGGCGAAAAATTCTTAGGATTATTAGGCATTGATTTAGCCTCTTTTGCTTTAGCAGGTTCGGTAGTAATTTTTATAATAGGAATGGAAATGGTATTGGGAAGAGATTTTTTCAAAACCGATCCTGATACGAAGTCAGGAAGCATAGTTCCTATTGCATTTCCTATTATTGCGGGCAGTGGAACATTAACAACAATAATGTCATTAAAATCTCAGTTTGAATCAATTAATATCTTTTTAGGTATACTCATCAATTTAATCATCATTTATATTGTCCTAAAGTCGACAAGACTTATAGAACGAATACTTGGAAAAGGGGGATTAATGGTCGTTAGAAAATTCTTTGGTGTTATTTTGATAGCAATTGCAGTCAAAATATTCAAAACCAACTTAGTAATAAACTAAAAACTATTTCAGTTTTCTTGCTATCGTAGTTTCTTCAAAGATTTCTAAATTATCACCAACTTGTATGTCTTGGTAATTTCTAATTTGCAATCCGCATTCAAAACCTCTCACTACATCTTTCACATCGTCTTTGAATCGTTTTAACGATTCCAATGTTCCTTGATGTACAACAACACCGTCACGAATTACTCTTAGTTTAGAACTTCTGTTAACTTTACCTTCAGTAACCATACAACCAGCAACTGTTCCGACTTTAGTAATTTTGAATACTTCACGAATTTCCACATTACCAATGATTGTTTCTTTAACCTCAGGACTTAACATTCCTTCGATTGCAGATTTTATTTCGTCAATAGCTTGGTAAATTACAGAGTAGTGTCTAATATCAATTTGTTCCGTATCTGCTATACGTTTGGCTCCAGATGATGGTCTAACTTGGAAACCAATGATAATAGCATCAGAAGCAGAAGCTAACAACACATCACTTTCGGTAATTTGACCAACTCCTTTGTGAATTATTTTCACCATTACTTCCTCAGTTGACAGATTCAATAATGAATCACTTAATGCTTCTACAGAACCATTAACGTCACCTTTGATAATTAAGTTTAGTTCCTTAAAGTTACCTATAGCCAAACGACGACCAATTTCGTCCAATGTAATATGTTTGGTTGTTCTAATTCCTTGTTCACGATGTAATTGCTCCCTTTTGTTTGCAATTTCTTTTGCTTCATCTTCAGTTTTCAGAACTAACAATGGATCACCAGCCATAGGAGAATCAGAGAAACCAAGCATACTTACCGGAGTTGATGGTCCTGCAAACTCTACTTTTTGATTTCTTTCATTAAACAATGCTTTAACTTTGGCATATCTAGAACCTGCAACCAAGTGGTCACCTACTCTTAATGTACCCGTTTGTATTAAAACACTGGCAACAATACCACGCCCTTTGTCTAGTTTTGCTTCAATTACAGTTCCTTTGGCATTACGTTTAGGGTCAGCTTTCAAATCAAGCAATTCAGCTTCTAACAAAACTTTCTCTAAAAGCTTGTCCATATTTAAACCTTTTTTAGCAGAAATCTCTTGGCTTTGGTATTTACCGCCCCATTCTTCTACTAAAATATTCATTGCAGACAATGCCTCTCTTATTTTTTCTGGATTAGCACCATCTTTATCTATTTTGTTAATCGCAAAAACCATTGGCACACCAGCGGCTTGTGCGTGACTTATGGCTTCCCTTGTTTGTGGCATAATGCTATCGTCTGCTGCAATAACAATAATTGCTATGTCAGTTACTTTAGCACCCCTTGCACGCATTGCAGTAAAAGCTTCGTGCCCAGGAGTATCCAAAAAAGTAATTTTTTGTCCATCAGGCAATTGAACCTCATATGCACCAATGTGTTGAGTGATACCACCCGCTTCACCTGCTATAACATTTGTTTTTCTAACATAATCCAACAAAGATGTTTTACCATGATCCACGTGTCCCATTACTGTTACAATTGGTGGACGTGAAACTAAATTATCCGGATCATCGTGTTCTTCGTCAAATTGTATGGTTTCTTCAGCGTCTACGAAACTAACTTCGTAACCAAATTCATCTGCTACCAAGGTAATGGTTTCTGCATCCAAACGTTGGTTGATAGATACCATAATACCTAATGAAAAACAGGTTGAAATTACTTGAGTAACAGACGCGTCCATCATTTTTGCTAAATCATTCGCAGTTAAGAACTCCGTAACTTTAAGAATTTTATCTTCTTGTTCTTGACGTTCTCTTTCGTTTGATCTGGCTTGATAGTGGTCGTCTCTTTTTTGTTTTTTAAACTTCGATTTAGACGTTTTACCTCTACCGGTATTGTCAATTTTGTTAAGTGTTTTCTTTAACTTATCTTGAACTTCCTTTTGAGAAATTTCTTTTTTAGGTTCTTCTTTTTTGAAATGAGTTGTTTTGTTAACTTTTATTTCTTGTTGAATATTAACCTTTTGAGCAACTGTTTTGCGTTTTCTTTTTTCACCTTTTAATCTATCTGATGGCTGAAACTTAGATTTCATTTCAGGCTCAGATCTGATATCAATTTTACCTTTAATTGTCAATCCATCCAATTTCTCTAACTTTGCTTTTACCAATTCTCTTTCCTCTTCAGGAAGGGCTTCGATAGATACAGGCTCAATTACTGGCGCAACAACGATAGGTTCAACTTTTATCTCTTTAACTGGCTCAACCTTTTCTTCTATGACTACTTTTACCTCTTCAGGCTCTTTGTTTCTCTTTTTGGATTTTGCATTAAGGTCTATTTTACCTAATAATTTAATCCCCGTTGTTAGCGTTTCTATTACCGGCTCTTCTTGTTTATCGACAACAGGAGCTTGTTCTACAACTGGTTCAGGAGTTACAACAGGCGCTTCTACAACGACTTCAACAGGTGCTTGAATTACTTCAGGTTCGTTAAAGTGTTCATTGGTAACATTTTTTACAAAAACTTCTTTTTCTTGTTCAGGCTCTTCTTCTACTTCATTCTCAACTTTCTTTTTAAGGGTTGATTCGTCAGCCTTAACGATTTCTTCTTTCTTTTTTAAAGATTTTAATAACTTTGTTTTAGATTCTTGTTTGGCTTCTTTGTCAGAAGAAAACATTCCTGAAATGTAGGCATACATCTCTTCTGTGAGTTTTGATGTTGGTTTATTTTCTACCTCAAAACCTTTCTTCTGAAGGCTTTCTATAATTGCCTCCTTACTTACATTAAACTCTGTTGCTGCCTTACCTAATCTGATTTCTGCCATTAAAAATATATATATTTAAGCAATTTAATTGCTAAAAGTGCAAAGGTAAGCCTATATGTGAATTATTGCAAATAAAAATACACAAGTGTTGCTAAGCGCAATCAAACATTGTATTAATTACAATTTTTCAATTGGCTAAAGTTTTAATAAATCAGCAAACAAACCATTTTAAAACAGCTACTTAACTGTTAAAAAACCAAATTATCTGTGGCATTTAAAGTAGTCGAACGGCTCTTTACATTCCAAACATTTGTAAAGAGATTTACATGCTGTACTTCCAAACTGACTAATCAATTCAGTATGAGTGCTGTTACATAGTGGACATTCAATATTGGTGGGACTTCCGAATAAATCATTGAGAGAAAATCCTTCCTCCTGAGGTGGTGCTATTCCATATGCCTTAAGTTTTTGTTTTCCTGACTCTGTCATCCAATCAGTAGTCCATGCAGGCGACAAAATCAAATGCACACTACATGGCACATTATTGCGATCCAAAAGCGCTTTAATTTCTTCCTCTATCACATTCATCGCCGGACAGCCTGTGTAGGTTGGCGTTATTGATACATCAAACACGCCATCCTTAAATTTCACTTCCCTTAAAACCCCCAAATCAACGATTGACAAAACCGGAATTTCGGGATCTTTGACTTGTTCCAAAAGGGACCAAATATCTGTTTCTGTTAAATGAAAACTCATAATCTCTATTACAATATTACGTTAACTTTGTTCATTTGAAAACTTTTTTACAACAATTTTACATTTTTCGTATTCATACCCTTTTGACATCAAAAATTGAATTACTTTTTGTTGCCTAACAAAGATTTTATCACTTGATTTCAACTTTTTAAAATACTTGTCAGCTAATAATGAAATTGTTTCGTCATAATCGTCATCTGCGATCAATGCAAGCGCTTTTTTAATACAAAATTCACTTACATTCTTCGACTTTAACTGAAAGATAATCTTGTTAAGCCCCCATTTTTTTTGTCTAAATTTACCTGTAGCAAAAGCAATTGCAAACCTTTCTTCGTTTAAAAAATTGGCCTTAACTAAACGAGCTAAAACTTCATTAACTTCGTCAGTATTTAACCCAAAGTCATAAAGTTTAGTTTTTACCTCTTGATGACACCTTTCTTGATAGGAACAGTAATATTCTATTTTGGGGATAGCCTGCTGAATGGTGTATTTTTTTTCTTTTTTTTCCATCAATTTTGAACCACCAATTTTTGAAAAAAACTCCCATTATTTGTTTTTATTTTAACCCAATACAAACCATTTGACAAGTCAAAATGGTATTGATTGTAAACGCCAGAATTGTAACATTCAATTTCTTTCCCTGAACAATCAAAAACTGCAACAGAATAAGGCTCCACAACATTATTAATGCGAATCCAATTGGAAGCAGGATTGGGGAAAAGCAATTGATTAAATTGACTTGATTGAAGCTTTAAACCAGTAGAAAATGAATTAAAAACAGAATAAACCGGATAATGATCTGAAGTGGTATTTGCATAATCTGCAATCATTTGCCTTAAATCTAAAGTCGATGTATTTTCAACAGAACAAACATTTAGCAAGACTTGTGAGGCCAATTGATGGTCAATAAAATCCAGATACCCTGTTGTGGATGGTATATTGTTTTGTGTTAATATTTTGGTCAAAAAAACAAATCTAGCATTGGATTGTAATTCTAATTTCGCGATAGGTGTTGGCCATTTGTTATAGATAGATTGGTCATAATCATCGTTCCAATCGCCCACTACCATTATTTTTTTTCCTGTAGATTGATTATCTAAATACGCTTTCAACCAATCAACAGATTTTTTGCGACTTAAATATGCTTCTTGTTTTTCAGAATCATTGCCTGTATTGGCTTTTAAGTGGATATTTATTAAAAACAAAGTATCAATAGAAATGGAATTAAGGGGAATTAAGGCCAATTCAAAGGGATATCTTCCTGTTGAAAAACTATCAGAACCCAATGCAAGAACTCGCGAATAGGCCATCCTAAAATTAGTCTTATTAAACAAAAAAGCAGTTTTTAATTCCACATTATAGGGTGCTAAAACGCCAACATAATTAGGCAACAACAATAACAGAGAATCAAACATTGCTTTATCTGCAACCTCCTGAAAGGCTATTACATCCATTTGAGTTTGCATAACAACATTGGCAATATTATTTTTCTGCAATACCTTATCTGCGGGTCCGAAACCAAGCATTTTTTTTCCAAACCATTCGATGTTCCAATTACAAACTTCTAGTTGCTGTGAACTTCCTATTTTTGGAATTTGTTGAGCATAAATGGCTCTATTTCCAACAATTAAAAAAAGTATTAAAACTCGAATTTTCATTTTTTTTCGATAAACTTTGAGGCAATCGTTTTGATTAACCACCCAAACAAAAGCGTAGAAAAAAATGTAAAAATAGCATACACCATAGCTGGCTTTTGCATTTCAGTGTTTTTTAGAATATTTCCTGCAATCAACAATGCAAGCGCAGTATTTTGAAGACCAACCTCAACAATAATTGTAATTTTATTTTTGAAATCAATTTTAAACAATAAACCAAGAATGTAACCGAAAACCATACTAAAAAAATTGAGCATTAAAACCCAATATCCTTGATTTATTATCTCATCCTTAGTCAGTAAAATACCTCCTTTGTCAGCGGGCGCAAAAATTTTGATTGTGAAAATAACAAACAGAAGTGCGGGAAGTAAATATTTTAAAACCGGAATTATCCTCATAGCCAATTCAGGCAATCTTCCTCTGATAAAAACCCCGATAGTGGCTGGCAGCACTGTAACAAGTGCAATATGTTGAATGGTACTTAAAACTGGCAAACTAATATCCGCCTCATTTCCAATAAAATAACTCAAGGACCAATTGGTAAGCAAAGGAATAGTAAACATACAGAGCAAACCATTAATGACAGTTAGGGAAATACTGAGGGCAATATTCCCCTTTAATAAAAAACTAACTAAATTTGAGGTAACTCCTCCTGGACATAAAGCAATTATTAAAAACCCAACTTTTATTTCGGGCGTAAAATTGGAAAACTCCATTAAGATAAAAGCAATCAAAGGCAAAAACATCATTTGGGCTATTAGACCAATGGTGAGGGATTTGGGATTATAAAAAAGTTTTTGAAAATCTTTTCTTCTTAGGTTTAAACCTAAGCTCATGGTGATGAAGGCTAAAACCAAATCGATTAAAAAATCGAGATTTTCAAAGACGAGATTTAACATTACACGAAGAATTCAACAAACTTAATGGTTTTTTGAGTAATTTTTAAAATATTGAAGGTTTTATTTTTAATAATGTTTCATATTACACTTAAATTTGCAGTATGATTAAACTTTTTTATTGTTTAACCCTTGTTTTTCTTTTAAATGCATGCAGCGAAAAAGGCAAACTAGCTGATGAGATGAAGGAAATTCCCAAATTCCAATGGTCTTATAACCAAATTCCTGATTTCGGATTCGAGGTAAAACAGCCTCAATTGTATCATCAATTTTACTTAAAACTTAGAATTCAAAAATCTTACCCTTTTGAAAATTTATATTTATTAGCTCACATAAAAGATGCCCAAGGAAAAATATCGACACATAGAGTTAATTTAACTTTAGCAGATGTGGACGGCAAGCCTTTAGGTAAAACATCGGGGAATTCTATTAACTATGAATTACCCCTGTTTGTAAATAAAAAAATAGAGGGCGGTCCAGGACAATATTTTATTGCTATAGAACAAAACATGAGAGACAGCATTATAAATGGCGTAGAGAGTATTGGAGTAAAAATCAAAGAAGGAGAACCTATTTTTTAAGACGATGAATCACGTGGTTTTTTTTGATGGTGTCTGTAATCTTTGTTCTGAGAGTATACAATTCATTATCAAAAATGACCGTAACAATGTTTTTAAATTTAGTTCATTACAAAGTGAATTTGCTCAAAAAACTTTATCAAACAAGAATATCAAAGAAATTTCCACTTCGCGGACAATTATTTTACTATCCAACAACAATACTTACGCCAAAAGTGGCGCTGTACTGCGAATAGCTCGCCTCTTAAGATTCCCATTAAATCTGCTTTATATTTTCATTATTGTGCCTCCATTTATCCGAAACGCCATCTATGAGTATATTTCAAACAATCGTTACCGTTGGTTTGGCAAAAAACAAGAATGTTGGATTCCAAACGAAACATTAAAGTCAAAATTCATCAATTGAGACATCGCATTTTCTTTTTTTTATTTATCGCGTCACTGTGCTTAAAATTGAATGGTCAAGTAAAACTGCACTTGGACAGTTCACTGGTAGCACACTACAAAAAGGTGAACAAACACAACAATAACAGACTCTTAATTCCTTTTTATTGCGACCCCTTTTACGAGCATTTATATAAAAAAACAGATACGGTAAAATTATGCGGTAAATATGTTTTTGTTGACAGCTCTATGAATTTAATAATCAAACCTTCCTTTGAGTTACCGTGCTGGTTTAACCCTTATTTTCAAGACAATTTATGCGCGGTGAGTGTTCAAAACGAAATTGTTTATATAGACACGCTTGGCAATATCAAAATCAGAACTGGATTGTCGGCTTGTTCCAATAACAAAAACAAAGCTTTCCCATTCAAAAACAATAAAGCCCGCTTGGTGAAAGGAAGTAATACACTCAAAAAATACTTTACTGCTATTTATATTGACACATTAGGAAACTCAATAAAACCTCAAATTGCCATAAAAGTTAAAACCAAATCTTACCTCATTGTCTCTAATCCCAAAAAACCGATTGGTTCTCAGGAAATTAAACCCAATACAATCAATGTTGAATCGATTAAACCCAAACTTGACTTTAGTTTTATACCTAAAAATTCGCCTAAATTAAAGTACTTTATACCCGAAGAAGAGGCTCAAATAATTAAAGAAAAAAACAAGGGTAAGGATTTTTTCTTAATACAATACCAATGCGGTTCGTATCAAATTGAAAACATGAATTTGGAAGACACTGTTTTTTGCAATAAATATGTTTTTGTAGATAGCAACTTTAATGTTAGGATTGCTAAAAATTTCGAAATTCCGTGTGCCTTTGAACCTGAATTTTCCGAAGGATTGTGTGCTGTAGGGTTTGACAGCGTTATTGTTTACATCGATACGTTTGGCCAAATATGCATTAAAACTGACTTGAAAGCTTGCGACCCTTCGAACAATAAAGCCAGCACTTTTAAAAATGGGATAGCAACCCTTTACAAAGGCGACCCAAATCTTAAAGGTTATTATCAAACCATTGCAATAAATACAGCAGGGGAAAGAGTAAGGCTATTAGAATTTGACGATTTAGAACTAGCTGAACTCAAATGGCAATTGTTCAAAAACATAGAATTGAGCGAAACTAGTCAATGTTTTATTGGCAAAGGCAAAACAAACGGCATTTGGTTTTTAATTGAAAAATCGGGGAAAATAAGAAAAAAACTAGAGCTCAAGTAAAGACTTATTTTCAATCTCAGTTTTGGCATTACTCCCAAGAACAAAAGAAATTATCATTACTATTCCAACGACAGTTGACTGACGCTCGAATAAACTTTCAAACAAACAAGCGATTAAAAACAATAGTCCTATTGCACTGAGTGATAATTTTGTTTGCTTATCAAATTTGAGAAAAAATAGTAAGCCAAAAAACAATAAAAGCAAGACACCGTTTAAGATACCACTTTCTACCGCTGTCTCAATAAATTGATTGTGGGGATTTTTCCTGTTCTGTGGTGTTATTTTGGGATTATACGTTTCAAAATTCTTTTTTAAGACGGTTTCAACATTTCCTACTCCTACCCCTAGCAAAGGATTTTCTTTAATCACATCAAAAGCATTATACCATGCAGCAACTCTCATTGCCATGGAGTAGTCGTTTGCATCTTTGCCACTCACTGTTACTTTTAGATCTTCGAAAGTATTTAAAATACGATGTTTCAGTGAGGTGCTGAATAATATAAAAAGCAAAGGAAGGACAATTATCAAAGCACTGATAGTCAACTTTTTTTTAAACTCAATTTTCTTAAAATAATAATAAATAACAACAAAAGCAGCTGCATACAAACTTAACAAACCAGTTCTAGCACTTAAAACATGAAGCGCCACAATATTTACAACGACCAAAACCAATAAAAACCAAAAAGTAATTTGATGTCTCAGAACTAGATTTTGCAAAAGAGAAATAACCCCTAAAACAATTGCTGCTGCTAATAAGACAGAAAACTGAATATGGTATAATCCATATCCAAATTCAATAGGCAATGGTTTAGACTGAAGTATAAGACCATCAAAGAGTGTTTTATTAATAAGATAATTATAGACACTAACAACCGCAGGTAAAAACAAGGCGTAATTGAGCACTGTGGTCATTCTGAATTTTAACTTTTCTTCACTATTTTTAAAAGCAAAAATGGCAAAAGGGATTAACAAAAGTGGCAGTTTAAGGACAATTTTATCAATGGAAAGAGTGATTTGACGAGAATAGACAAGAGATAGGCAGGTCAACAAAAATGAAAGAATTAAAACAAAACTTAATTTCTTTTCTGAATTACTCAGTTGGTGTTTATTAAAGCTAAGAATTCCGACAACTACAACGCCTATAAAACCAATACTAATTAGGGATTTGGAGAGTGTTAGTCCGAAGCAGAATAAGGACCAAAAAACAAATAGAAAAAAAGATTTATTAAGCTGACCCAAAGGTAGATTTATATCAATTATTTAGCATAGCTAACTTTGACGTTTAAATCATTGTTAACGCCAAGTTTCATTGCTACTGTTTTGCTCATTTTCAAAACCGCACCATCAATAGGAGCGCAATTGCCAATAACACGAGCAAATACTGCATTATTGTTTGAAGGATTTGTGATCATTACAATCGTTCCAACCTTGGCAGAGGGATGTAAAATAAAACTTCTTTCTTGATAAAGCTCTCCTTCCGAAGAAATTACAGCTTTACCATTTTCTGTCACTTCGTCTCCATCTGTCGTTGTGTATTTATTTTGAATTGCTTCTGCGTTTAAAGTTTGTTCAACCTCAGCTTTGGGAACAACGGCAACTTCAACATCATTATCCTCAGGGACAACTGCTTTGGGCTTTTCCCTTCCTTCTGGATTGGCTTTATCTGCAGCAACCTCAGGTGTTATAACACTCGATTTACTCACTTTAAGCTGTTGACCTAATTGAATATTATCTGATGAAAGGTTATTAATTTGTTTAATTTCTTGTAATGTTAAATTGTATTGCTTCGCAATAGAGGAAAGTGTATTTCCTTTAACCACTTTATGCGTTTTAACTTTTTCATTACTTGAATTTTGACTTGTATTTTGCTTTACTGGCGCTGTTGTATTTACTGCCATACTTTGTCCTCTTGGAATTAGCAAAACTTGGTCAATCTTAATCCCTTTTTCAGAACCAGGATTGGCTTCAAATATAGCTTTAGATGGCACACCATATTTTTTACTGATGCTGTAAACACCTTCACCTTTGGTAATTTTGTGCATGACATAGCGATTGCCATTCAACATTTTGTTACCAATTGAATCTTGAGATTTAGAATATCCATTGATACTAAAAAACAATACAATTACAAAAGAAGCTACTATTTTCATCATTCTACAAAGTAAATTATTAAATATTAACGAAAAGATTTTTAGACTTATTTATTGTCAACAAGTGACGAATTTTAAATACACTATTCAATTAAGGACTGCTTTTTCACCTCTTCCAATAAATTATCTAAGTCTGAACTAGTGTTTTTTATGGTTATAAAATTCCCTTTCCCGTTCAATGCCAATTGTTTAAGAAAATAAAGAGACTTCTCGTCCTTACCAAAACCTATTGCCGACAATTTAATGCCATCTTTTTGATAGTTCCGTCTCGCCATTTTTACCAAATCTTGATTGGTTAAATTCCCTCCATTGAACATACCGTCTGTTGCAATAAAAATTTGATTATTAGCCCCTTCTATAAAATACTTACGACCTAATTCATAAGAAGTCAACAAACCATCTGTGCCATAACTTCCACCTTTGGCGGTTAAAGTATCTATGGTCTTTACAATTATATCCTTGTTTGTACCGTTGACAAATTCAAAAACCACTTTAGAACGACCTGCGTAAGTAACCAAACTTACATAATCGGTTGGTCTTAGTTGAGCTACTAGTTTATTGATTGATAATTTCAAATAATTGAGCTTATTACTGTCTTTCATACTTCCACTGATGTCAATTAAAAAGATAAGATGATTGGGTTTGTATTGCACAATATTGAGACCATCTCCATTACTTTCGTTGTTTGTGGAACTTGTATTTTCCTTGATTAAAGTATCCGAAACCTTATTATTTAATTCCGTAATTATTGGATCATTACCGGACAATTCCTCCGAAATTGGCTTTAAATAGACTACTACACGATTGCTAGAGGGAGTATAATCAAAGAAGAGTTCTTTTGGGAAATAACCTTTACTTTCCACATATAGAGTAAGTTTTCCGTAATTGGCTTTACAATTAAATGCTTTAATTTTTGAATTGTATTGACACAAAAGGGGTGTTTCATTGATCAAAATATCTGCTTCACTGATTTCTTTATTCGTCAAACTGTCTTTTACAACAATTACTAAAGGGACAATTGATGTTTTTAATGGTGCTACACCTTCCATTGAAGGGCATTTGACAATGGCATAGGGATGAAAAGAGAGAATATTCCCTAACAATTCAAATTGTAATGGTGTATTTGAGTTACTGAAATAAAGAGGAATTGTTTCTTTAAATTTCCCTTTTTTTTCGGTGTAATAAACTATCCCTAATTTCATTGTCTCGCCGGGAGCAATGGATTTACTAGAAACTAAAATTAAATAATCTTCAGAATGATGGGTTGGCAGAAGATAAGCAACCTTACTGTCAGTATTCGTAACTTCAAAAAAAGCAGTATCGTTATTGAACTGACTGATAGTCCCAAAATCAAACTTTAGTTTATTGGGATTTAGTTGCGCAAAGAGATTAAGGCAAGCAAAAAAAATTACAAATAGGACAAATTTTTGCATCATTGATAATGATACAACGAAAAGTATACCAAAGAATTGTATAAACTACTACTGTTGTAGTAATTGTATTTTCTCTGGGCTCAAAGTGCCGTATTTTCCAAAGAAATAAAGTACTACAGCAGCAACTACTACAGAAACAATGAAACCAATCCATGAAATCAACAAACCATTTTTGTGATTTTTTACAGCGTCTTGGCTATAATTATTTGGGAACTGTTTCAGTATTTGTTTATCTTTGTCTACCAAATATACAGAGATGACGCCAAAGATAAAACCTACTAAAAGCGGAGACAATACAATTGAAATGATTCCAGTAAATAGTTTAGTATTACCAAAAGGCAATCTGTCGTTTTGAAGAGAGTTATTTTCCATTTTTTTAAGACAATAAAATGCAAAAATAGGAGTTTATTTTCAATCGGCAAGTTAAATTTAAATTAAGATGAGTGTTCAGCATAACTTTTATCAACTGATGGAACTAGATTGGTATTGTGATATTAAAGTTATTCGCAAAAAATACAAAGAACTTGCCAAAAAATACCATCCCGATAAATTTCCGAATGATAAACATGCTGAAGAATACTTTAAAATAATAACCCAAGGGTATCACATCCTTTCCAAACCAAGCGATAAAAAGGACTATGACAATGCTATATATCAATATTACTCCAAGTCTAAATCCACTCAAAAGGATGGCGCCTATTTACTCGAAAAAATAAAACAAAATAAAGCCGTTAAGCTCAATTCAATCATTAAAAATTATCAAAAATGGGAGGCTGATTTATCGTACAAAAAAAGACTTTGGCTTTCTGTATTAATGTTTATTTCTAGTTTTTTGTTTGCTTACAACAATTGGTATGTCAATCATTTGACTATGGACAATTTATACATCATTATTGCTTACCTAATTTTTGGATTAAGTTGTTATATGATTGCGAATATACACTACAAAAAAAGTCAATACCACATGGCATGTTTGGGAAAAATAAAAAACGACAACCATTCTAGCTCTGTCTTTTTAAAACTGTTTTTGATAACGCCTATTGTATTTTTTGCGACTGTTTCTGTTACTAAAACTATTCATTTAAACTACTTCTCTATTGTAATACCAATAGAATCCGTTGTAATAGAACAGGAAGAGATTAACTACATTTACAACATCGGCAATAAAAAGATTCTCAGAAAAACCAGTTTTGACAACAGCATAAACTATACAAACAAAAAAGGGCTGCGTGCTAAAGTATCGAAGATAAACCCTAACATTAGCGAATTAATTGAAACGACCGATTAGGCTTTTTTCATTTCACCGAACAATTCAATCATCTTTTTAAACCTAAAGTCAAAAATGGTAGACAATTGTTTTTTTACGAATAACGCATGGGCTATGTCACCAAGAAAACCAAGTGGCAACTTGTAATGCACAATATCAGTCATTCTTACGCCACCTTCAATAGGTTCAATAAAATGTTTGTGATGCCATAATGAGTAGGGACCAAAACGCTGTTCATCCACAAAATAATGGTGTTCTTTGACATTCAATATTTCTGTTACCCAATTCATTTTAATTCCCAAAAGTGGGCTAACTTTATAAGCGATAATTAAACCAGGATACATTACATCAATTGGCGTATCAACGGTAATATCAAAACCCATAGATGGAGGGGTAATTAGTTTCAGATTTTTGGGTGAAGATATAAAATCCCAAATCTCCTCGACACTTACAGGTAAATCTTGAACTGTGGTTAACGAATAAAGCCTACTCATGTGAAATAAACACATAAGTAGGCTTTAAGTTTGATTATAAAGAAACTATTTTAGTATCTTTTTTTAGGTCCTCTACTTCTATCTCCGCCTTCTCTCGAATCGCGTTTTTTGCCGTAGATTCCACCGCTTGCTGGTGCAGGACCATCTGTTCTTCTGTCTCTTCTTTTTGAAGAATCGCCGCCGCCGCTTCTTTCTCTGTTTCCACCGTAGCTTCCACCGCCATATCCACCAGAACGACCGCCACCGCCACCGCCGCCAGAGAATCTTCTTCCTCCACCGCCGCCAGAACGACCACCACCTCCACCTGATCTCTCAGATGAAATTTCGATTCTTATTTCTCTGCCTTTGAATTTTTTACCATTAAAAGCTTGAATAAAATCTTGAGCTATTCCATTGTCAACCTCAAAGAAACTGAAAGAATCTTGTAGGTCAATTTTTCCTAACTGTGCTTTGGTGTGACCAGTAGTATCTAATAAAAACTCCAAAAATGCAGCTTTATAAAAACCATCTTTTTCACCTAAACTGATGAACAAACGCGTGTAATTACTGTCTGTTCTTCTGTCACGGCTTGAGCCATTGTTCAAATCACCTGCTTTTTCGTAATATTTCAGGAATCTATTGAATTCCATAGCAGCTACTTTTTGAATAATCTCATCTTTAGTCATATCAGCAAACTGTTCAGTAAGGTATGGCATGTATTGTTCATAGTCGCCATGATTTACTTCAGTTGCTTTAATTTTATCGATAAAAGACATGAATTGTTTTTCACAAACTTCGATACCACTAGGGATTAGTAATTTTTCGAAAGGGACTTTCATCATTCTTTCCAAATCATTAATTCTACCCATTTCGCGGCTATGAACTATACTGATACAAACACCAGATTTACCAGCTCTTGCAGTTCTACCACTTCTGTGGGTATATACTTCAGGTTCATCAGGCAATGCGTAGTTTATAACGTGTGAAATATTATCAACGTCGATACCACGAGCTGCCACGTCGGTAGCGATGAGTAAACGAATTGTTTTCTCTCTGAATCTACCCATAACCTTGTCGCGTTGTTGTTGACTTAAATCACCGTGAAGGGCATCTATTTCATAACCTTCTTTCAGTAATTTTTCAGTAATGTCTTGCGCTTCGGCTTTAGTACGCGTAAAAACGATACCATACATCCCTGGATTAAAATCGATTAATCGTTTTAATACCTCGTATTTTTGGTTAGATTGACATTGGTAGTAAACGTGTTGAATGTTTTTAGCAGTTGCATTAGATTCTACTTTAACCTCAAATGGGTCAGTCATAAAAGTTTCTGCAATACGTTTTACCGCTTTTGGCATAGTAGCACTGAACAACCATGCTGCTTGACGACTTGTTGCATGAGACAATATCAAATCGATATCTTCTTTGAAACCCATGTTCAACATTTCATCAGCTTCATCTAACACGACGTGTGTTACGGCATCTAATTTTAGTGCTTTTCTTTCGATTAAATCAATTAATCTACCTGGAGTTGCTACTACAATTTGAACACCTTTTTTGATTTGTCTAATTTGTGTTTCGATACTACTGCCACCGTAAACAGCGACATAATTAAAATCTTCAAGATACTTACCGTAATCTTTGAAGTCGTTGGCAATTTGAATGCACAACTCTCTGGTTGGGCAAATTACCAACCCTTGTGTTTGTTTGATGGACGTGTCAACTAAAGAAAGTAATGGTAGGCCAAATGCTGCCGTTTTTCCAGTACCTGTTTGGGCTAAACCAACAAAATCTTTAGTTCCACTTAATAAAACCGGGATGGCTTGTTGCTGAATTGGAGTTGGATTGATGTAGCCTAAATCACTAATCGCATCAAACACGGGTTGACTTAAACCCATGTTTTGAAATGTTATTGTCATAAAAGAACTGCAAAGGTAATGAATTTATTTGTTTTTTTCTAAATTAAATAAAACATAGTAGTATATTCGACCTTTATTTTGCTTACATGATACTAAAACAAATCATTAAACACTCATTAATTCTCTCTTTTGTTAGTTTGTTCTGCTTCAACCATTTAAATGCAAAAGAGTATTTTGTTCAATTGAAAACCAACAAAGACTCCACTTTGTTCTTTGATGACTTAAAAAAAGAGTTTTTGAAAGGAGATTTAAATCAATTTTATTACAAAAAAGCATTTAAAACGCTTAAGTCAAAGGGATTAGACAGGGTTTTTGTTGTTAATTTCCCATCAAAATATTCAAATGAGCGAGTTTTGTCTTTGGGTAATCACCCTATGGTAAGTCTGATTGAATTGGTCCCTGACTATGAGTTTTTCCATACCCCTAATGATTTTAATTCAACTGCTATGTGGCATTTAGATAAAATTCAGGCTAGAGATGCTTGGGATATCGAAAAGGGAGGCAAAAACATTCTTATTGCAATAGTTGACGATGGAATAGATACGGCTCACAGTGAATTTCAATCTTCAATTTGGAAAAACCCAAATGAAATTGCAAGCAACGGAATAGATGATGACAACAATGGTTATGTTGATGATGTGTTTGGCTGGGATATGGCAGACAATGATAACAATCCAAGTGTTATATCATCAAACAACTTGTCACACGGCACTCATTGTGCAGGAATAGCGGCTGCAAGAACAAACAACAATAACGGCATTTCAAGTATTAGTTATTTCTCCAAAATTATGACTATTAAGTGTGGCCGAAATGGAAGTTCACAAATATTTAACCCTTATCAAGGTGTTGAGTATGCTATAGAAAATGGGGCAAGAATTATCAGTATGAGTTGGGGTGGAGGCAGTTATTCTTCTATTTATGAAACAATTTTCGCAGTAGCCGCACAAAACAATATTTTGTGTATTGCTGCCGCTGGAAACAGTAGCACCAATTCCAAAATGTATCCTGCAGGTTATAATAATGTTATTGCTGTTGGTTCCACTACCTCTACAGATGCTAAAAGCAGTTTTTCAAATTATGGCAATTGGATAGATGTTATGGCTCCGGGTTCGTCTATCTACAGCACCGTTCCTGGGAATACCTATGCTACCTACAGTGGCACTTCCATGGCCTGTCCTATGGTATCGGGTTTGTGTGCATTAATGCTTAGTAGAAATCCTAACTTAACCGCCACTCAAGTGGAGAACTGCTTAAAAAACACGTGCGACAATATCGATTTTAACAATCAATCGTATATAGGTGACCTTGGTGCAGGAAGAATCAATGCATTGAAAGCATTAAGATGTATAAAAAGCGTATATGCCTCGTTTAACACTTCTAAAACTTTTGTATGCACTGGTGATACTATTCATTTTAAAGACCTTACTTCTCAAACGCCAAATAGTTGGTTATGGGAATTTCCTGGAGGAACGCCTAATGTCTCAACCAATCAAAATCCAATTGTTAGATACAGCAGTAATGGCACATACAATGTCAAACTAACTGTTATAAGAGGGAATGACACCGATATTATTACAAAAACTAATTATATTAATGTTGGCAACTTAGAAGCTAAATTTTCGGGAGTACAAACCATTAACAGGGGTGAATATGCGACCATAAAAGTAGATTTTACGGGAAAAGCACCCTGGACTTTGATATACCAAGGCAATAACAAAAGAGATACCATAAAAAACATACTTAGCAGTCCTCATTTTATTTTAAAAAAACCAGACAGCAGTATCGTATACAAGCCCATTTCAGTTACATCCAATAATTGTTCAGGACAAGTTAAAGATTCTACTAGAATTACAGTTATACAGAGCATAAGTGGCGGTGGCAGTAATATCTGTGACAGTTCCTTAAGATTTCATGCGACTTTTGGAGGGAATACTGGAAATCATATTGGTTTTGACATTGAAGTTGTCCAAGACAGTATCATTTTTGTGGCTGGAACTAGCTTTAATTCAAGCAATTCATCAGATGACGGTTTTATTTGTAGATTAAACAAAGAAGGACAAGTAATGTGGTTCAAATTGATTGGGAATAACAGAACAGAAAATGTTTTTACGTTAAAAGTTGACCAAAATTTGAATAGCTACATCGTTGGAGCAACATTCAGTCAAAATGGATCTGACAAAATGATGTTTTATTCTAAATTCAACAAAGATGGAACAACCTTATGGCAAAAATTCATCAATGGCAATAGCTTGGAATACATGCGAGATATTGTAATCTCCTCTCACGACAAAAGATACTTATATTTCATTGGTCCCGGGATTAGCAACTCTTTTGGTGGCGAAGATTTCATTTTAATAAAATGTGACACTTTAGGAAACACTATTTGGACAAGAGATTTTGGCAATTCAAATTTGGAGAGACCTGAAGGAGTTACAGAAGACAATGACGGGAATATATACATTGTTGGATACAGAAGCAATGGTTCATTATTAGACAGAGTTTTGCTTAAAATCTCTAGTTCTGGTTCACTTATTTTTTCAAACGCCTATTCAAACAACAGTTTAAATTCATTCTTGTTCGCTGTAACTCACTACAAAAACTTCATATATACTTCCGGATATGTTCATACAAATAGCTCAAACAGAGAATACAATGTAAGCAAATTTAGACTAAATGGCGATGTGGTTTGGTCAAAAATATATGCTGCCAATACAAATGGAAATGCTATTTCTCAAACGAATATTGAAATTAAAAACAATAGAATATACAACAGTTGGTCTGTAAATAAATCCTCAGTAGATGGCTATATAATGACATTAGATACCAATGGCAATATTTTACTTTACAATTCCATAGGAGCTACAAATGAGGATAATATAAATGGCATTTCTTCATTAAGCGATAACAGTTTGTATTACGTAGGTTCAACAAATAGCGCCAACAAACAAGTTATGATTGGCAAAGTAAATTGCAAACTTAAATCAGTATGCAGAGAGCTTAACAATACCCTTAGTGTTCAAAATATTTCATTAACAAAAAACAACATCGGATTCCAAAGCTCAACCTATAACTATTTTGTAAACATTTCTAATTCAATTAATAACATTTCATTTAACCCAAATTACAATTGCAAAACAACTCCTAATACTTCCCCGAAACCAGACAGTAGTAAATGTAAACTATACAGTTCTATCAACTCCTTTCCTTCGTGTTTAGGCGATACTTCCAAATTTATTGCCAGCGTTATAGATAGCAATAATTATAATATCAATGGCATTACTTGGCATTTTGGAGACTTAACAACTCTTTCAAATACTTACAACCCTTCAAAAATATACAGAAATGCAGGCACTTTCCTTGTTAAACTCATCGTTAACTCCAGCAAATCCGGGAAAAGTTGCAGTGACACAAGTTCATTTTTTTACACCATTAATAATGATGTTAAATTATTGACATTCCCTACCAATCAAACTATTTGTATTGGAGATAGTTTACAAACGATATCTCCATTTATTTCTTGTGGAATTAAACCTTATGAATACGAATGGTTGCCCAATTCTAACATTAACAATAACAAACTATTAAACCCTCACTTTTCTCCAAAGAAAACTACCACATACACTTTAATTGTAAAAGATAAAAATGGCATAATTGCGAAAGATAGTTTTACATTAACCGTTAAAACAGATTGTTGTAAAAGTATTGCTCGTTTTGAAACAAATAAAGAAAACATCTGTTCAGGTGATTCTGTTTCTATTATAAACAGTTCCAATTACGATGCAAATTCAGCTTTTTTTAAATGGACATTCATTGGTGCTTCAATCAACTCGCACATAGGCAAAACACCCCCTGTTTTTAAAATCACAGGCAACACAGCAAGCATTAAGTTAGAACTGTCTGACTTGTGTTCAAATGACACCTTAATTCAAAACTTCTTTATTTTCCCTTTACCTACTATAAATATCCAAAAGAACTATGCAATTTGCCGACTTGATACACTTCAATTGGGCGAAGAAGCATTTGGGAGAACCTCTTACACATGGACACCTTCCTTGGGATTAAACAACAATAAAATTTCGAACCCTGTTGCAATTGTAAACAACACCACTCAATATACTTTAAATATTACGGATGAATATGGTTGTAAAAACAAAGACAGTGTTTTGATTACTAATTACCAAATAGATAAATTTAATTTAGGCAATGACACAGGATTTTGCCAAAACTCATTTGTGCAACTGAAGGCTCCTTTTACAAATGACTCTATACTTTGGAGTACAGGAGAAAAATCAAATACTATTACAGCTTCAAACAAAGGATTGTATTGGCTTAAAATCAAAAACAACACTTGCTCATTTGAAGACACTATTTTTGTTGACCAATTCAATCTTCCTGAATTTAAAATCAATAGCAGTTCATTAACTTACTGTAGAACGCCAATCTTATTGAGTAGCAATAAAACTTTCAATAACGCAATATACAATTGGAATGATGGCAGCAACAGTTCAAGTAATAATATTCAAAAAGCAGGCAAGTTCATATTAACGATTACCGACAGTAACAAATGTCAATACAAAGACAGTATAACAATCAACCAAGGACAACTCCCTGTCTTATTTGGAATTTCTGATACAACAATTTGTGAATCAACCAATTTCTTTATTACAGCACCGAACATTCCTAACCAAACATACTTATGGAATAACACGCAATCAGGACCAAGTTACCTTGTAACAAGAGGAGGAAATTATACCCTTAGGGCAAGCACTCAGTGTGGCGACACTTCTGTTTCTTTTAAAGTAATTACCGAGGATTGCAATTGTTATTTATGGATTCCTAATGCTTTTTCACCAAATAATGACCAAGTAAACGATAAATTTGAATTTGTTTCAACATGTCCAATCATTGAATTTGATATGAAGATTTACAGCAGTTGGGGTGAATTATTATTCCAAACAAATGACCCAAACTTTAAATGGGATGGCACTTATAAAGGTGAATTATTGCCCTTGGGAGTTTATTTCTATGTAGTAAAATACCGTAAATCACTCAACAACCTTCAATTATTCGAAGAAGATCATGGATTTATAAACTTGATAGAATAGCAACCTATCAGCATAAATCTACTAATTAATTGTTGTAGATTGCTAACACCTGAGACAGAATTTTATGTTCATCTAATTCCATATTATTCGGTATTGCTTGCTTATTAATTTCAACTTCTTTGTTGGCTATTTTATTTAGCAAAACACCTAATTCAACCTCATTATTGACCAAAAAACCATTAAGTCCATTTTGAATCATTTCCTTAATCCCTCCTATTTCAAAACCAATAACAGGCGTTCCACACAACAATGCCTCGGAAACAGTATTGGGTAAATTATCTTCTATAGATGGTATTATGAAATAATCTACACTGCAATATATTTTGGCAAGTTGATAAGGATCTGAAACAACTCCTAAAAATTGATGTTTTATCGGCAATTCTATTCCATTAATTTCTTTTCCAATAATATACAGTTGAAAAACCTCTTTAAATTGAATATTATTCAATGCTTGAATAAGCAAATGAAACCCTTTTCTTACATCACTTGGATTTTCTGCTACAAAAAGTAAATTAATTTTACTCTTATCAATATTTAAATCGGCAAAATCACCAACAAAATTCTTATTAAACACTACATTTGGAATTGGATTTCTTACAGTTGCAATTTTTATCTCCTTAAAAACTTCAGATTTTTCAGCACAATTCTTCATCCAATCGCTTGGAGTAATTACTGTTAAATCCACTCCATTCAATGCCTTTTGTTTTAGTTTAACATTCCTTTTTGAAGCGAATTTAAACTCGTTATTATATCCAGTTTTATAATGTTCTCCTCCTGTAAAAGGATTCATATCATGGAGTGTCCAAACAAATTTTTTCTTAGAATTAATAAAAACACTATTCCAGTCTAAAAACTTAACAACCCAATGAAAATGAATCACTTCAGCCCATCCAAATAGAGGATGTTTACTAATATCAAACAAACTATCAGGACCGTTAAAATACAAATTAGGCTTATAAAAAGTAAACCTCCTATTAAACAATACATTTAATTTATACTGAATTTTAAAAATCAATTTCGAAGAAAATAAATCTTCAAAATAGAAAGACTCCTTAACGCTTACTTTGCCAGACCTCCATAAAAACAAAATCTTACTCTCAACCCCATTTTGGAGCAAAAGCTCATGTAATCTGATGGCCGCTATTGCAGCGCCGCCCGTGTCAATAGTATTAATGTGAAGGATTTTCAAATTTTATATGCAAATATATTTAACTGTAAATCTATATTATTTTTGGCCTTTTTATTAATAAATGGATGGTTCTTAAACACCACGTTATCGATATAAAATCTGAAACCACAGTCCGTTAAAGTTGTAATAATTTTATCAAAGTCTTGTTTCTGCCCATCAAAAGAATGAAATTCAATAAACAGATTATCGACCTTACTCAATCCTTCTTTAATATGAGGAATCACTGAAGTTTCGGCTCCTTCAATATCCATTTTTAAGAAATCTACTTTATTGAACCCTTTTAAAAACTTATTAAAATCAATCGCATCAACTTGGTTGTTTGTCTTTAATCCTCCTTCTATTCTACCACCATCTACTCCATCTGGCAAAAAACTAATTTTTTCATTTTTTACCCAAACCGCTTGATTGAAAAGGTATACATTTTCTAAGTGGTTGTTTTTTATATTCTCATTTAAAACATCAAATACATTTTTGTCTGCTTCGAAAGCATAAATTTTTGAGTTTTTGTATTGCGCCTTAAAATTTAGTAGACTAAGTCCAATGTTTGATCCGCAATCAATAATTACAGGCTCACTATTCAATGACTCAAAGGTATAATAACCTTTAAAGTATATTTCATAAAACTGCCAAACGAAGGATTTAAAATCTAGGACTTTCAATTTACTTCCGTTGACATTTATTGAATTAGACTTTCGCTTCAAAGACAGTCCATACAATACAGTGAGATAAAAAAACTTTCTAAAATTTTTATCTACTATAAAATAATAAAGGCCTTTTAAATAGATTTGTACAAGGAATTTCACATCACAAAAGTATTTAATTATAGTTTTGTAAAAAACATCTTTTTAAATTAGATTTGAAATAACTTACTTTGCAATTATGAATTTCAAAAAACTTTTTGAATCTTTTATGCCACATGGCATTGCCATTCTTGTTTTTTTCCTTGTTGGATACATTTATTTCGTTAAAACGTTCAACGGCTATTCCCACAACGAAGAAGACGTTACCCAAGGCTTACTAAAAGGCACCGAAATTGCCAAATACACCGACAAAGATGGTGAGTTTCCAGGATGGACAAATAACATATTTTCTGGGATGCCTTCGGTCCTAATTAAGGGTAAATCTAGCGGCAATCAGATTAAAACTTACAACTATCTTGCCCCTTTCAGCCATCAATCCTACCCTTTTAAAATACTTTTTCTTTCTTTTATCGGCTTTTATTTGCTGATGAATGCCTTCGGATTTAAACCTTTGATGGGTGCACTCGCCTCCATTGCTTTTGGTTTTGCCACCTATAGTATCAGTAGTGTTGAAGCTGCACACTACACCAAAGTGCTTGCTATGGCTTTAATGCCCGCTATTATTGGCTCAATGCACTTGCTTTATAAAGGCAATTACTTTAAAGGTGGTGTAACTTTAGCGTTCAACCTAGCCCTTCAAGTTTATTATTTCCACTATCAAATTACTTATTACACCATTATTTGCATGTTCATCATGGTGGTGTTTTATCTGGTTCAGGCTATCAAAGAAAGTAATATCAAAACTTTCATAATTGCTTCTTTAATTGCAATAATTGCCGGCGCCACTGGGGTTGCCTCAAATATCACCAAATTAAAATCAACGTCCGAATTCGCTCAAAATACCATGCGTGGCGGAAATGATATGGCTAAAGCTGATGAAAACATAAAGCAAAAAGAAACAGGCAAAAATGGATTAGACCGTGAATATGCTTATTCTTGGAGTTATGACATTGGAGAAACATTTACGCTTTTAATTCCGAATTTTTATGGTGGCAGTAGTCGTGAAAAACTGAGCAAATCGTCAGAATTTTATAAAACTACTCAAAATGAGGAAGCCATTAATGATGGATTGCCTATGTATCATGGTAGCATGCAATTTACTTCAGGCCCAATTTACATCGGTGCTGTATTAATCTTTTTGTTTGTTCTAGGGCTATTTGCCGTAAAAGGTCCTATCAAATGGGCACTCGTTACCTTAACATTAGTTTCTTTCATTTTGGGTTGGGGGCGACACTTTGGCATCATCAACAACTTTTTGTTTGATTACTTGCCATACTACAACAAATTCAGAACCCCTATGATGGCATTTTGTATTGCTCAAGTTAGTATTCCACTTTTAGGCTTTTTGGGCTTAAAAGAAATCTTTGACAATTACAAAGTGAACCAAAAGCTAAAAACAAATTTCAATTTCAACTTTGGTGAATTATATCAAAATACCAAAAACTCAAGTTGGTATAAAGTATGGGTCTCATTCCTAATTGTTGGTGGATTTTGTTTATTAATGGCTATTGCAGGACCTGTATTTGTTGACATGGGAGGTCTTGTTGACGAGGAATTGAAAAAAGGAGGAAATGGAAACATTATCAGCATTTTGAAAGAAGACAGAGCCTCTTTACTTAGAAAAGATGCTTTCAGATCATTTATATTTATCGCTTTGGCATTTGGATTTATTTGGTCAATGTTCAATGCTCAAATCAAAAAAAATACTGCAATTTTACTAATCGGTATTATAGCTGCTGTAGATTTAATTGGAGTTGATTGGCGCTACTTGAATTGGGCTGATTTTACATTCCAAAAAGGGACAGTTACTGAAAGGATTCCTGACCAAACAGACAAACAAATAATGTCCGACAAAGACCCACACTTTAGGGTATTTGACTTGACTCGTGACCCATTCAACAACAATGAAGGTGCGGCATTCCATAAAATGATTGGCGGTTATGACCCAGCTAAATTGAGCCGCTACCAAGACTTAATTTCTAACTTTTTAAGCACCAAAGAGTATCAAGACAAAGGTTTAGATATGTTGAATTGCAAATATTTAATAGGTGCCGTTGAAAACCAGAAAATGGCGGTTAATAGACCTACGGCTAATGGAAATGCGTGGTTTGTTTCCAACTTAGTAAACACTGCGAATGCCAAAGAGGAAATGGACCAATTAAAAGTTATTGACAACAAAGTAAGTGCTACTTTCAACAATTCTTTCGCAACAAACAGTTCAATAAAAAATACAAGCTTTACCAAAGACAGTTCAGCAACTATCCAATTATTAAGCTATCATCCCGATACAATGGTTTATCAATCGAATAACAACAACGATGGATACGCAGTGTTTTCTGAGATTTATTATGACAATTGGAAAGCCAAAATCGATGGCAAACCTGTTGATATCAATAAAGTAAATTACACCCTAAGAGGACTAAATGTAGGTGCCGGCACTCACACTATTGTTTTGTATTACGACAAAGGCAGCAACACAACTGACATGATAGAAAAGACAGCTTCTTGGACTATACTTTTATTGATGATTATAATGATTGCCCTTTGGATAAAACCTTTTGTAATAACAAACAAATGATATTATCTGTCATTAGCATCTGTTACAATAATTTAAATGGCTTAAAAAAAACATTAGAAACTTTTGAAAACCATCCCCATTTAAGCGACATAGAATTTGTTATCATAGATGGAAATTCAACGGACGGCACAAAAGAGTTTTTAAAAACTCAAACACTTACTCAAAACTATTTGTCGGAGCCAGACAAGGGCATATACAATGCGATGAATAAGGGTTTATGGCGTTCAAAAGGTCAGTATATTTGGTTTTTGAATTCAGGCGACTACCCCAATAATCCTGAAATTATTTCCGAAATTATTGAAATTTGCCAAAAAAATCCAGATGCTATATATGGCGAAACCATGATGGTGGATGAAAATGGTAAAGCCTTGGGAACACGATCAGAATTAACAACAAGACCGATGCCCGCACAACTCAATTGGGAATCGTTTAAATTTGGCATGAACGTAAGTCATCAATCTTTTATTATTAAGCATTCTATTGCTTTGCCTTATGACGAAAAACTAAAATATGTTTCCGACATTGATTGGATGATTCGCTGCTTAAAAAACTGTAAACAAGTTATTAATTTAAATCAAACCATCGCCTGTTTTACTTTAGATGGCTTTTCGACTCAAAAAAGAAAAGAGAGTAATAAAGAACGATTCGCAGTTTTGCAAACTCATTACGGCTTTATTCCTAATATCTTTAACCACATGGTTATTTCTGTAAGGAAACTATTTAATTCAAAAAAGCTTTAGTAGACTTCAAGTTGTTGTTACCTGTCATGAAGCAGATTCTGAAACTTGTGCTGTAACAGATGCTGAATAAAAGGCCTTTACACCACCCTATCCGCAACTTTTTCCAGCATGACTGTACTCGATTTAAACAGATTCTGAAACTTGTGCTGTAACAGATGCTGAATAAAAGTCCTTTCACCACCCCATCCGCAA
>JBIPNH010000072.1:0-10852 GCA_044373665.1 Bacteroidia bacterium | reverse complement strand
TACGCGGCTAGGATGGGTTGCATTTGGTTTCCTATTATTATTTCGCCACTAAGCGGCTAGGATGGGTTGCATTTGGTTTCCTATTATTATTTCGCCACTACGCGGCTAGGTATGGGTTGCATTTGGTTTCCTATTATTATTTCGCCACTACGCGGCTAGGATGGTATTTGGTTATTGAATTCTATTAATATGTCGCCAATATGTGGCTGGATGGTATTTATATTAAATTGTTAGGATATAAAAAATAATCTTTGAATAAAACATTCCAAAGCTCCATAGGAGCGAAATCATAATAGCTAAATCATAATAGAAAAATAACAATACAAAAATCAATCAACAATATTTCCAAACCTCCAGAGGAGCGAAATCATAATAGAAAAATCATAATAGAAAAATAACAATACAGAAATCAATCAACACATTTTAAAACCAGTCAAAAAGATATTTTTCATCAAATTCAATATTGAATTTGTGCAATAATTCAATGTATTCGTCTTTAAATGTTTTATTTTGGTGATGCAATTCTTGGTTATTAATATAGGCAATTACATTATCTAGATGCGACTGTGAATAAGAAAACGCGCCAAAACCATCTTGCCATTGAAATTTACCAATAATATAATGATTTTCATTTATCCATTTTGATGAATTGGCTTTAATATCTCTAACTAATTCGGAAATTAAAATTGTTGGCTTTATGCTAACAAGTATATGAATATGGTCTGCAACGCCTCCAATTGCATATACCTTTTGGTCTTTTCCATTCACAACACCGCAGATGTATTTGTGCAATTCATCTTTCCAATTTTTATGTATGAGGTTTTGACGTCCTTTAACTGAGAACACTATTTGAAGATATATTTGGGTATATGTATTTGCCATTTTAATTTTATTATGATGTCGCCACTACGTGGGTGGGTGGTATTTGGTTGTATATTTCGCCACTACGTGGCTGGGGTTTACTCATAAAAATATTTCATAATCTCTTTTTCAATACTTTTTTCATCCAACTGTTCCAACTCCAATAATTCCGCAGGACTTGCATGCGTTACAAAATGGTCGTGAATAGCTAATATATTGAAAGTACCTTGGAAATTCAATGAATGTGCCATCACAGATAATGTACTGCCAATGCCTGCTATTTGTTGTGTTTCTTCTACAACTAACACGTTTTGGTATTCTTTGAATATCTGAGTCAATAATGCCGTATCCAATGGTTTAATGGTTTTTAAATCATATAAAGAGGCTTGTGTTTTTTGAACGGCTTTTTGGCAAACATTCACCATTACACCATAGCTGATTACAGCAGTGTTTTTTCCTTTTACTACACACTTACCCTTCCCTATCTCAAAAGTCTCTAAAAAATCATTTAAATAAGGCTCATTGGATTGTCCTCGTGGGTATCTTATTACCACTGGACCAATTGGATTTTGAGTGCAAGTATGCAATGCGTCTTTTAAATCTTTTTGGTTGCTTGGTGAAATTATCGTTAAGTTAGGAATAGCTTGTAAAGAAGAAATATCAAAAACACCGTGGTGAGTAGGGCCATCTTCGCCTACCAAACCGGCACGGTCTATCGCAAAAACAACGGGTAAGTTTTGAAGTGCTACATCATGAATGAGTTGGTCGTACCCCCTTTGTAAAAAAGTGGCATACAAACAACACACCGGTATCATTCCACTGGCAGCCAAACCAGCAGCAAAAGTTATAGCATGTTGTTCTGCTATTCCTACGTCAAATACTCTATTGGGAAACTTTTCCTGCATAAAATGCAAAGAACTACCTGAAATCATGGCAGGGGTAACTGCTACAATATTGGGGTTAGATTCGGCCAATTGAAGTAATGTTCTACCAAAAATATCTTGATACTTGGCATTTTTAGTATTTGTATTTGTGTCCTTTCCGGCTAATTTATCAAACTTAGAAACGCTGTGCCACTTGGTTTGTTCTGCCTCGGCCTCCACATGCCCTTTGCCTTTAATGGTTTTAACATGTATTATTTTAGGTGCATTATTATTCAATACAGACTGAAATAATTGGTTCATTTCGTGAATATCATGACCATTGATAGGACCAAAATATTGGAAACCTAAATCTGTAAAAAAGTTTTCGGGCTTGTTATTCAAATGATCCAAATACTCGCCCAAAGCCCCCTGACTTGGGTCGATACCAATGTGGTTGTCGTTGATGATGATGGTGATATTGGTGTGACTAACCCCTGCATTGTTTAAAGCTTCAAAAGCCTGACCAGCACTTAAAGCGCCATCACCAATTATGGCAATATGCTGCCTATGGATATTTTGTAATTTTGCAGCAACTGCATAACCCAAAGCAGCAGAAATGGAGGTTGAGCTATGGGCAGTACCAAATGCATCATACTTACTCTCGCTCATTTTGGGAAAACCGCTGATACCATTTAATTTGCGAAGGGTATTAAAATTTGATTTGCGATGGGTTAATATTTTATGAGCATATGATTGGTGACCGACATCCCAAATTAATATGTCCTTAGGCGCATTAAAAACATAATGCAAAGCAATGGTGAGTTCCACCACTCCTAAATTAGCTGCAAAATGTCCGCCATGCAAAGTAATTTCATCAATTAAAAACCCTCTCAACCAATGGGCATAGGTATTTAATTCGGTTTCACTTAATAGCTTAAGTTGTTCGGGCGATTGAATGTTTTGAAAAGTGTCGGACACGCCACAAAATTAAATGAAATCTTTGAGAGGTTTAGTCTTTTTTCTTAAAGCCCAAACTAACAGAATTAATGCAATATCTGAGTCCTGTTGGCGTTCCATGTCCGTCGGGAAACACATGCCCTAAGTGGCCTTCACAATTTGCACACACCACTTCTATTCGTGTCATACCATGAGAGTGGTCCACAACTTCCTTCACTTTTGACTTATCTATAGATTGGTAAAAACTAGGCCATCCACATCCTGCATCAAATTTGGTTTTGCTTTCAAAAAGCTCACTACCACAGCCTTTACACACATAAATACCAGAATCCCAATGGGTTTCATATTCACCACTAAAAGGCCTTTCGGTTCCTTTTTCTCGCAATACACGGTATTCTTCGGGACTTAGTTTTTGTTTCCACTCCTCTTCTGTCAATTGATTATTCATTGTATCGTTAACTTTTTTTGTAATAGTAGTTTGTTGTTGCTTTACATTAGAACATGAAAACAACATTAAAGTAAATATAGAAAATAGAATTATTTTCATGGTATAAATAATCAACAAATGAAAGCTAATTATGTTTAAGTGGAATTTTAAATTATCAATAATTATAAAATAGATACGACATTTACAACATTTGTACTTTTTATTATTTCAAATATTCATTCACTACTTTTTGAAGCCCTTTTTTAACTTCTTCCCAAGTTTCATTTCTAAGGCTTACTGGGTCTTCACTTTCATCTGCCTCCTCAAAATAAGTGATGGCTTGTGGAATGGTTATATTCAATGTTTGTAAGGGGTATTTGGTCTTGTGAAAATTGATAATTTCTGCCAATATAAAGTGTTTTAATAATTCATATAAATCAAAAAAATCTTTTTTAGCTCCTCTGCCCAATATAGCTTGAATTTTCATAGCAGCAATGTCTTCACTACTAACAATTCTAATATTTTCATACTCTTCAATTGGATTAATTAAGTCAAAATTATAATGAATTAAATCTACTTTTATGTCATTAATTTTACAAAAAACACCAATTTTATTTGAGCTTACTAACACAAATTTGTTTTGAAAGGTTTCAGATAAACAGTTAATAATTACTTCATTTTCTATCTTTTCTTTAGAGAATAAATCAATATCTATTGAAATTCGATGTCCTAATTTTAATGATAAACCTGTTCCACCAACTAAATTATAAGTTGATAGAACCTCTAAATTCATTAATTGACTTAGTAAGGAAAAAGTGCTGGGTTCAACTGTCTGTTTTTGTAACATTTAAAATCTTCTATTGGTTTTTCAACTATGGCGCTTGCTAAGTAAAGCGTTTTTAACATTAAAAACTTTGCATTTAATAAAGCTTCACTAACTTTCTCATCTCCATAAAATCTTCTACAATTTCGAATGTCTTGCACATCACCTCTTTCAAAAACCCTTACGATAACCCAATTGGCTTTGGCTTCGTAATCTATTTTCTCGAAATCAACATCCCAAAAAATTCGTTTGTCAAAAATGGGTTTAATCGGTTCAGTCATTTTACAAAGATATTGTTTTTTAAAACCTGTAACCAAGTGTTACTCCAAAATAATTGGTGTATATTTTTTGTTTGACATAGCCGTCATCAAACTTTGCTTTTAAAACATTGGCAAACGACCAATCCCAAAAAGCTTGAACTACATAATGTTTATATAAAACAACATTCATAGAACTATTGGTTCCCAAATGATAGCCTGCCAAATTATTGCCGGGAGTGTAATATAAATAATTAGACCCAACCGTGTCTTTAATTTCTATTTCACTACTCGTAACCGTTGCGCCCAAATGAACCCCTAAGTTAAGAATCACATTTAAATTTTCTCGTTTTTTGTATAAAGGAATCATTTTTTGGGCAGAAATATTCCATAAATTCAAACCGTTGGTATGGTACAACGCTTTAACATAATCGCTCATTAACACACGGTCGTTGATGTGCTTGCCTTCCCATTTCCCTTGAGCTCGGTAGGTATTGGATGTTATGGCGCCATAATTGATATGTGAAATATTTAATGACAACTGGAAATTGTACTTAAAATTGGCTGAAATGCTAACTCTGTGTTGGGTTGCCGTTAACTGCAATGTTTTAATATTCTCAAAATAAGTAATGTCCTCAGCTTCTACATCAAAAAAACGAATAGAATGGTTATAAACAGGGGAAACTACCAACAAATCTTGTTTTTTGAAATCCGCTATCATGTATCCCGCACTCACAGTAAATTGGTGTTTTTTGAACCATTTGTTCAATTTAGACTCATCTTGTGCCTTAGTTTCTGTTAAAACACAAATTCCCAAAAGCAATAAAACATAGTTTCTAATTTTTAAAGACATTTACAAATCTATCTAAATAATTCGGAATAGTTGAATTGTTTTTGAGGATTATTACCTTGTGATTAAAATTAGATTTGGGTAGTAATTCTGGATTTTGATGTTAAAATATTAAAACTACCACCACGCTGTTATTGGTTATATTTACCCCTAATTCCTAACCCCTAATTCCTTTTTCCTAAAAATGCGTTGTGCAAAAAATAATTAAGACACTATTTGTAGATTCATTATCATTGCAATAAACATTCAAATGACTCCTCAAATAATACTTATTGTGATGTCAGTGTATTTTGCTATGCTGATTTTGATATCCTTTTGGACTGGTAGAAAAAATGACAACGATACTTTTTTTACTGGCAATCGAAATAACCATTGGATGCTCATCGCTTTTGGTATGATTGGCTCTTCGCTTTCTGGTGTTACTTTCCTTTCCATTCCGGGCACAGTAGGCAAAGAAGGTATGTTTTATATGCAAGTGGCTTTGGGTTATGTGTTGGGCTATTTGATTATTGCTTATGTTTTATTGCCTATTTATTACAAATACCAACTGACCAGTATTTATGAATACTTAAAAATACGGTTTGGCATGACCACTTATCGAACCGGTGCTTTTTATTTCTTAGTGTCGCGTTTAATTGGGTCTTCATTGCGTTTGTATTTAGTTGCACATATTCTACAAATCTTTTTATTTGGCGTTTATGGCTACCCTTTTTGGGTAAGTGTATTCGTTTCTATTACACTCATTTGGCTTTACACTTTTAAAGGAGGGATTAAAACCATTATCTGGACCGATACTTTACAAACTTTGTTTATGTTGGTTTCTTTGGGTATGGCTATTTATTTAATTTTAAATGCCATGGATTTGTCTTTGGTGGATATGTTGCAACAAGGACAAGCAAAAGGTTATAGCCGTTGGTTTCAAACCTCAGATTATTTGGCAAGTAATTATTGGTTGAAAAGTGTATTAGGAGGTATGTTTATTACCCTTGCCATGACAGGTGTAGACCAAGACATGATGCAGAAAAACTTGTCGTGCAAAAACATCAAAGACGCTCAAAAAAACATGGTTTCCTTTTCATTGGTTTTGGTTATTGTAAATGTATTCTTTTTAATATTGGGAGTAGCATTGTTTACTTACATAGACACCTTCCCTGAAATCAAAGCTTTGTGGGAAAGTATAGGTGGAAAATCAGACGCCTTATTTGCTACTATCTCCATGCAAAGTGGATTGGGATTAACCTTAGGAATTGTTTTCTTGTTAGGATTAATTGCAGCAGCTTATTCAAGTGCAGATTCTGCTTTAGCAGCGTTAACAACTTCTTTTTGCGTCGATTTTTTGAATATCGAAAAATACGACTCTTCCAAACAAATATGGTTGCGCAAAGCCACACACATTGGCATGTCTTTTTTAACCTTTGTGGCTGTCCTTATTTTTAATGAAATAAACAGTGACACCGTGGTTGGCTCATTGTTTAAAATTGCAGGCTACACTTACGGACCGTTGTTAGGATTGTTCTTTTTTGGTATTATGAGTAAACGGATTATTAACGACGCCATTCCCATTTGGATTACATTGTTTATGATGGTCTTTATTTATGTGTTAGATACGCAAGTATTTGGCGATCCAAAGGGCTACCGTTTTGGGTTTGAGTTGTTGGGTGTTAATGCCCTATTAACGATGTTATTGTTGGCCATATTCTCGAAAAGTAAAAAGTAAAAAAACAAGCACAATATTGCGCACGATTCTTGCGTTAAAATATTATTATGAAAACGTTTTTAATGATAGTTGCTATACTTACTTTAGGGTGTATTGAAATTGATCCACCTAAAATTGTTCCTCACAGTTCAAAGAAAAAGCATGTAGATACTATACAAAGATTCAGAACTAAACCCTTAGGTGTTGCTGAAGAAAACAGAAAAATTAGTATTACATCAACCATCAAATCATTTAAAGTATCAAAGCATAAACAAAAATTATACGCTTATTTTGGAGACACTGTAAAGGTTTTCAGAATTTCATTGGGAGGACAACCAATTGGTCATAAAACAAAACAAGGTGACTTAAAAACACCTGAAGGTTTGTATAAAATTACCTTTAAAAACCCCAAAAGCAGAGGGTATAAATCTCTTAAAATTTCGTATCCTAACGAGGCAGACAAAGCCAATGCCAGACAAATGGGTGTAAATCCGGGTGGTGATATTTTTATTCATGGTTTGTGGTGGGACAATCAAGACCCTAAAAACCATTGGAAAACCAATTGGACTTTGGGTTGTATTGCTTTGAACAATCAAGAAATAGAAGAAATTTTTAATTACACAGAAGTTAATACTCCCATTTTAATATTACCGTAGTAGTCACCTACATTTCCTGACAATGTGAACTAATGATTCTTTTTATTTCAACAATATCATCAGGATTTTGAAAATATCCCATATTCATGCTGATAATTTCACCAGAAACCTTCAATTTAAAATTGGTTTCATACATTTGATAATTCACCTTATCAACCAAATCCCATTTTAAAAACAAGGGCTTTTGATACAAATGAAAGCAATATTTAATGCCTTCATCATCCATTACAAAAAATGTTTGGCGTTTAAAAAATCCAAATTTCGCCATTCTTAAAAGGACGTAAGCAATAAACAAAAGGGGGAAAATGAGAAAAGCAAACCAATAAAGAGTAGGATAAAAATACAGACTACAAATTAAAGCGAATAAAAAAAAGGTAGCCATCACAGGCGCTTCGGCTTTGTATCTGTTTATTTGAAATGATTGCATATAGTCGAGACAAAAATAATTGAATTTAATCAATAATTTTAGAAATGATTCAAGTGAATTGCAAAACCATTGCTGAAATCTGACTTTAAATGTTTGAGTTCATCGTTTGGTTCTCTCCCATTGTAATCATTGCAAAGCGCCATTTCCCCTGAATGTCTTGTTTCAACAGGCAGCTTATTCCTTTCATCTCACAAAAGGTTTTGAGGTCAAATGCTGTTAAGGGATTCAACTCAAAATAAATTCGGCATGATTGGTCTACAAACTGCTCAATTATTTTCTTGTAAAACAACAAAGCATCTTTATCATCTACAAACAATGCCAAATGAGGTTCATATTGCAATACATTACTGTGCATTAATGCAGCCTCTTCAGCGATAATGTAAGGAGGATTGCTAACAACAACATCCACTTTATGAGTCAAAACATCTTGTAACACATCTTGCTTTATAAATTCAACATTTAATTGATTTATTTCAGCATTTTCTTGGGCTACCGAGAGTGCATTTTCTGACACATCCACTGCATAAAGTTTGGATTCTTTAAAATGTTTTTTGAGCAATAAGGCAATACATCCACTACCGGTGCATAAGTCAGCAATAGCATTGACTTTGTTTACCTCCAATTCAACTATCCAATTGACCAACTCCTCGGTTTCGGGTCGTGGAATTAGTACATGTTGATTCACTTTTATTTTTAATCCACCAAACCATTCAAAACCTAGGACATGTTGAACCGGTTCATAAACACATAAGCGCTTTATATAATCATTTAAAAGTTGTTCGTACTTAAAAGGCAATTGAGGGTTTAGCAATAACTCTTTGGAAGTCAACTTAAAGCCATCTTCAAACAATCGATTAACGATGGCTTTGCTTTCCTCTGCCGAATAAAATTCGGAAAGGGATTTTAGTGCAGATTGGTATGCTTCTTTGATGGAAATCAAACCATTAAAAATAGAAGTTTTTTATTTTCAATAATTCGAATGGCAATTTCAAGGTGTAGGTCCATGAAATTTTGGAATCACCTTTTTCAATCCATTTTCTCAGGGGTACTTCAATTATACGTTGTTTGCAGACTTCATGCCCTTGAAAATTAATTAATCTAGCAAACAATTCTACATCAAACATCCATGTACTAATAAATGGTTTTTCGAATAAAAGAGAAACGTGTTTGTGTGCAATTAACTTAGCACCACATTGGGTGTCATACACATGTAATTTCAATAATCTGGAAGTAAGTGTGCCTATAATTCTGCTTATATAATGTCGCAATTCATTGCGAACAATGGTACTTCCGAGTCGATTAATTCGGGAACCAATCAACATATCAAAATTGATGTTTTGGGGAATATAATCTAAGAAATAATCAATTTCATTTAACTCAGTTGAGAAGTCGGCATCAAAATAGCCAACCCATTGTAAATTACTATCTTCTTTTAAAAGCAGCATTCCTTGTCTAACGGCTTCGGCTTTTCCTCCATTTTTGGTGCAATTATAAGGGGTAATTTGTTGCGGTAATTGCGCTGCTGTGTTTTCAATAACTTGCTTGGTATTGTCCACACTTCCGTCATTTACAAGCACCACTTTAATGTGGGGGTGAAGCGTTAAAAAGTCGATCAGATATTGTGTATCTAATCGTCTTGCTTCGTTGTAACACGGTATTATGATGCCGATGGTTTGCATATTGCAAAGTTGGATAAACCAGGTAATTTAATGCCTATTTTTGACAAGAACTTAGAAACAAAATAATCCAAAAGTAAAATTTTAGTAATCAAATTGGTTTTAAATCGACTGCCTTTCCACTCTACCAAACCTGTTGTTTCTTTGCTTGATATTAATGATTCTTTGGTTTTTTGTATTAATCTTGGCAGCAATAAAAGGGTAAAAAAGTAAGACACTTTTACCACATTCATTTGTGCAGTTTGAAGATGATTGATTAATAATGCGTTGTTATATCTTCTGTAATGACCCAAAAACACGTCGTGCGAACAGAACAAAGATTGGAAAGCCGGAACTGTAATTATAAAAACCGTCTCTTTGGTGATAAAAGGATAAGAACAAACCATTTTCATGAAATCAATATCAAATTCGATGTGTTCGATAACATCCATTAAAAAAACAACATCAATAGTTCCGGTGTAATGTGTTTGTAAGTCATCCAAAGATTTAAAAAAACGAGTTGCAGGATTTTCATTGTTCAGAGATTGCAACATGGCGTCATCAAAATTAATGTCAACTCCAAAATGAGGCACATTTAATTGATTAAGTTGATAAAACTGACTGATAAAAAAACTATCGCCACAACCTAAGTCGAGCACCGCATTAATTTTTTGTGGTTTGAATTGATGAAACAAATCGTTGGCTACCTGAAGACGAGCAAGTTCCCATGGGTGACGATTGATAATTTGCGCATCTCTAGCATTCAATTCTCTTAAATCCATAATGGACAAAAGTAATACAATTATTTAAAATCCTATATTGTGAGTTTTAGATTTGATGAAAGGCTTAAGAATAGAAAGCAAAAATTTCCAGCATGACTATATTCGGTTCAAACAGATGCTGTAACCTGTCTTAAAACAGATGCAGGATGACTAACCACATTAAATTGCGTATTTCCACGCAAACCGTCATGCTGAACTTGATTCAGCATCTCCAAATAAAAAACGAAAACAAATTTTGAAAGCTGTGCTGAAACAGATGCTGAATAAAAGTCCTTTACACCAGCCCCATGCGCAACTTTTTCCAGCATGACTGTCCTCGGTTTAAATAGATTCCTTAATCTGTCTTGAAATAGATGCAGGAAGACTAACCACATTAAATTGCGTATTTCCACGCAAACCGTCATGCTGAACTTGATTCAGCATCTCCAAATAAAAAAACGAAAACAAATACTGAAAGCAGTGCTGAAAGCAGTGCTGAATAAAAGTGCCCCAGCTTCACCACCCCATGCGCAACTTTTTCCAGCATGACTGTCCATTTGGTAGTATTACGTAATTTATTCAAAACCGTCATGCTGAATTAGTGTGGAATTTCCTCCCA
>JBIPNH010000194.1:0-3251 GCA_044373665.1 Bacteroidia bacterium | reverse complement strand
TCTTGACCTAAAGTTATAGGCGTTGCGTCCATAAAATGGGTTCTTCCAATTTTAATGATATTTTTAAAGTCTCTTGACTTGTGCTTTAAAGTTGTTTTAAGCGATTGAATTCCTGGGATAGTATAATCTATGACTTGCTTGTATGCAGCAATACTCATAGCAGTAGGAAATGTATCATTGCTACTTTGGGACTTATTGACATCATCGTTAGGATGTAAGACTTTGTTTTCTTCTGACAACAAACCGCCATTGATAACGTGTGCGCGGTTAGCAATAACCTCATTCACGTTCATATTACTTTGCGTTCCACTTCCCGTTTGCCAAATCACCAAAGGAAATTGATCATCCAACTTCCCTTCTAATATTTCATCACAAACCGTACAAATTAAGTCACACTTCGTTAGCGTTAAAACCCCTAATTTATTGTTTGTAATTGCTGCTGCCTTTTTCAATATAGCAAAAGCTCTTATTATTTCAATTGGCATTTTTTGATTACCAATTTTAAAGTTTTCTAATGAACGTTGTGTTTGTGCTCCCCAATACACATGCGATGGTACTTTAACCTCTCCCATTGTGTCTTTTTCAATTCTGAAATCTGTATTTGACATATCTGAATAAACTTTATTTATGGCCACAAACTTACGTTTTTTATCTATTTAACAGAGAAAAAAGTGCTAAAATTTTACAACAACTTCTTGACTTTTTTTTGTAAGTTTGCCCATATAGTATGACGTGGTTATATCCTCAATTTTTGTGGGCATTGTTTTTATTGGCTATTCCAATTATTATTCACTTGTTTAACTTTAGACGTTACAAAAAAATACTATTTACCAATCTTAAATTTTTAAAACAAGTCAGTTCTGAAACTAAAAGTGGTAGTCAGTTGAGACGCTATTTGATATTATCTTCACGTTTACTAGCACTTACTTTCTTAATATTTGCCTTTGCTCAACCCATATTAGTTAAAAACAAAGCAAGCGAGACGGGCAGTTTCATCAGCATTATCATTGACAATAGTTTCAGTATGAATCAAACTGGTTCTGAAGGTTTGATGTTTGAAGCCGCAAAAAATAGGGCACGCATCATAGTGGAGCAGAGCAATAAACTTGATAAAATACAATTTATAACTAGCAATCAAGACCCTGCACTGCTGCATTTTGTAAACAAAGAAGATGCTTTAGAAGCACTCGACAAAATAAGTCCACAGTCGCAAAGTTTTCCCCTGAGCGATTTACTTAAACTTCAAAACAGACTTTTAAATCAAGAAAATGGAGACAAAAGAAGTTACGTGATTTCCGACTTCCAAAAAAGCAAAAATTATGTTACAGAAAGGTATTTGGACAGCAGTATTGTTTGTCAATTCCTTAAAGTAAATGGACCTATTGTTGACAATCTATCTATTGACACATGTTGGTTAAGCTCCCCTGTTATTCAAAAAAATGAAACTATTTTATTGAACGTCCAAATCAGCAATTATTCGGACAATGATTATGAAGATTTAAACTTAGAATTAATGATTAATGGGCAACCTAAGGGAATTTCTAGCTTTAACATTTCTTCATTTGACAAAAGCACTACAAGCATTCAATTTACGCTTGAAAACAGCGGTTTACATACTTGCGAATTGAAACTGGGGGGCGATTTAATTCCTACAGACGACCAGCTGTATTTCAATTTCTACATCAAAGAACAGCATCAAATAGTATGTATTTCTGAGAACATTAATTCTTTTGTTGACGCAATTTTTCAGGACAATCCGGGGTTTGCAATACAGCACAGCAACTATGGCAACATTAACTACAGCAACTTCAAAAACAGTTCACTCATTGTCATCAATGAACCCAAAGAACTGATGTCAGGTTTGCTTAGCGAGCTAGACCAATACCTCAAAAACGGGGGAAATGTGGTTATTTTCCCACATGCTTCTGAACCCTTTGGTGGTTTAAAAAACACGCTTACAACTTATGGAATTAACATTGGCGAAAAACCAGTAGAAATTCCTTTAAAAATGAAGCAATTGGATGAACAGCATCCTATCATCAAAGACATTTTTGAGAAAAAAAACAAACAACCCGATTATCCCATCACACAAAAAAAATATCCATTACAAATACAGCAAGGCATTACGATAGCCTCTTTGGAAGATGGTTCCATTTTCCTTCAGGATATTCCTGTAAAAAAAGGACATATATTTATGTTTTCGGTTCCATTGAACGGGGCCTATTCAAATTTACAAAACCATGCATTGTTTGTTCCCTTGATGATAAAAATGGGATTATTAAATCAATTAAAATCGAGCCTTTACCATCAAATTGGGCAAATGGAGCCTATTTCAACAGGATTGCCATATCAGTCGGACAAAGATTTAGTATTAGTAAATCCTAAAGAGCAAATCGTTCCGGGGATTTTAAACAAGGACAATGAGCTCTATTTAACCGATCTATACGAACTAACTCAGGCAGGTCATTACCAGCTAAAGAACAAAAATAGCGACAGCATTCGCGCTTACTTATCCTTTAATTACGACCGAAGTGAGAGCGACACCAGAACCATAGAATCCAATGAAATGGAAACATTTTGCAAAGACAATAACATAGATTACATAGACCAAACCGTAGATTCGTTTAACTCCAATTTTAAAAATATTAAAAAGGGACAACAACTTTGGAAATGGTGTATTACTTTTGTTTTGTTATTTTTATTAATTGAAATACTTTTGATTCGTTTTTTTAAACCACATGCAAAGCTATCTGCTTAAAAATATTACAGTTGCCGACAGACACTCTCCTTTCAACGGACAGACGGGCGACTTGGCTATCATTGATGGCAAAATTAGTGATTTTGGACAGGCTATTGATGAACAACAATTTGAGAAAGTTTATGATTTTTCGGAATGTTTAATTACCTCTTCTTTTGTTGATTTAAGATGCAACAGCACCGAACCGGGCTATGAACATCGCGACACATTTGAATCATTAAATAAAACCGCATTGGCAGGTGGATTTTCACACCTTTGTTTATTACCCAACTCAAACCCTCCAAGAAACACCAAGTCGGACATTGAATTTGTAATGAACCAAGTCAACAAATTCCCTGTTCGCTTTTTACCATTGGGCACCATTACCCACAATATGCAATCGGATGATTTGTCTGAAATGTATGACATGAAAAAAAGCGGTGCTATCGCCTTTTCAAACAGTAATAATCCGATTGAAAACAGTGGTACCATGAGTAAGGCACTATTATACAGC
>JBIPNH010000193.1:0-3257 GCA_044373665.1 Bacteroidia bacterium | reverse complement strand
TGGGGAGTAGGTGTGTGAGTTAAGGCAAATTGAAGTTTTTCATTCGTGGTGGGCTTTTTACTCATTTTTGTTTGTTTTGTTTTTGAATTCGTGAGGTCGCTGCGCTTAGGTGCCTACTTTTTTCCCATAAAACCACGCAGTCGCAGCGAAGCTAAAGTAGGAAGAAAAGATAGTAGAGGCTTGAACTGAAAATCAGATTTAGTCGTAAAACCGAATATGATTGAATGTAAACATCCAAAGACAGTTTTCGTAAAGCTGTCGAGAAAAGATGTCTCCTTCGTCGACATGACAGCTTTGTTGTTTCATTTTATATGCAAATATTCATCAACCTGAATGGTTGTCATTCCGACAACGGAGGAATCTCGGTTCTCATTAATAAGCTTTACCTGATTAAGTTATTGGTTTCCCGAAGCCTCAGGAGGTTAATGGTTAATTGAAAATAAATATTTTTTACAGAATATAAAACTTGATTGTATATAAAAATTATTCGAGTGAAAATATTATAGGAATCTTAACCTTTGTTCTGGTTATTTTTCCGCATGATTCGCCAGGTCTCCAATAACCACTCGTTAAACTAATCACTCTGATTGCCTCTTTAATCAAACTTGCGTTGTCACAATTACTTGCTTGTATGTCAGAAATACTGCCATCTTTGTTGATAATAAAAATTAACACAACCTGACACTCTTTATTCTTTTTTCTTGCGTCTTCAGGGTAAATCATGTTTTCAACCAAAAAATAATTTAAATCTGTATCATTGTACTTAAAAACAGGAATTTTATTACTTAATAACTCACAGTCAATAGTGCCTTTTTCTTTTTCCTGACCCATTCCTTGACTATTATTTTGAGAATTTAAAAGACTTTTTTTAATACCATTGAGCAATGTATCATTTCCTGAAACTTCGTATTTATCTATTCGAACAAGCGTTATACTGTCAGCCGAATTATAATTAAAAATAGAATCAATCCATGTTTTAGGACTGCTATTGATGATGGTTTGATTCACTCTGTATAAAATTTCGTTTTTCAATGTTGTTACTTGAAAATCCTTGTTTAAAAACAGTTTGTTGCTTGTCAATTGAGCTCGACTCTCATTGATAATCAATGCCAATACAAATAAAATAATAAAACGCATTTTCAATATTAAACAGAAGAATTTGATTATCAAAAAAATAATCTGCCAATAAGATTGTCACAAATATGTCATTAAATTTTAACTTAATGGGGGGTAGTTTAAAATATTGTGTTATGTTTGTATTAAGTAAATTGTCTATGATACAAGCCATTACAAAAAAAATCAATCGATTAGTCTTTACATTTATCAATGTTATTCTAATTAGTTTCACAACTCAAGCACAAACGTGTTCAATTTCAGGAGACACCTCTGTGTGTGAAAATGCTGTTGAAACCTACACTTCTGTTGTCACGGGAGTTGGTTATACCTATCAATGGAATGCATTTGGAGGTGTTTCCATCGGTTCAGGCGCTTCTATTAGTGTTGCTTGGGCAAGTTCAGGAACAGGGCAGGTGACTTTAGTGGTTAGAAATAATCTCAATCAAGTTGTGTGTTCTGTTACTCAAAATGTTCTTATTAATGCAGCACCTAAACCATTTATTTTGCCCTCATTTGCAGCTTCGTGTGGCGCAAAAGATTCTATTAAAAGGGACGGAAACTCGGGTCAAGGTCCCAAAAGGGATGGCGATGAATGTTTAAGTGTCTGTGATTCTTCGTGGGTAACTTATTCAACTCCTTTTAATGCCGGAAGTACTTATGCATGGACTATAACAGGAAGTGCAACTGTAATTCCTAGTATTAGCAATACCATTCAAGTTTATTGGACAGGTGTTGGAAGTGGTAATGTAACGGTTACTGAAACAGATGTAAATGGATGTGTAGGCACGAATGAACTTTGTGTAGTGATAGTTGCCAAACCAAATGCTTCTTTTACGACCATGCCTGCGGCAGTATCAGGTGTCGTTAATGCTTGTCTAAATCAAGCCATACAGTTTATCAATACTTCAAATACAGGCGGTGGAAGTCCATTGTGGCTTTACACTTGGGTGTGGGGCGATGGCAATACAACCATATTAAATGGAAGTAGTCCCGGAAATACCTCTCACGCTTATGCAGCTGCAGGAAGTTATACGGTTATGCTCATTGTAGAAAATGAATGTCATTGTAAAGACACTGCTTTTATTAATGTGAATATAAGTGCCTTGCCTGGACCAGATATTGAATGTGTAAGTACCGTTTGTCCGGGCACTACAGTTACTTATTCGACCAATGCAATTTGTCCAAATTATAATTGGACAGTCATCAATGGAAGTATTATTGGCAGTTCAACAAATTCGTCTGTAACTGTTACATGGGGCAGTTCAGGTCCTGGCTATTTAACGTTACAAACTTTAGGCTGTTCTTCAATGTGCGCTTCGCCAACTACAGTAGTTGTACCCATTATTGCTCCATCTGCAACTATAAGCGGTAAAACATTGGTTTGCGAAAATACCTGTGAAAAATATTCAATATCATGTACAATACCTGTAGACAGTATTGTGTGGCAAGTGCCTGCTGGTGTAACGATTATATCAGATTCAGTCAATGTACATGAAATAGAGGTTTGTTTTTATCAGCCGAGTTTTACCAGTGGACAAATTACAGCCAATTATTACCATACTACTCCCGGTGCTGTGCCTTCATTGTCATGCGGTGGTGTGGCTACACTTAACATCACTAAGCGCCCACGATTGTCTTTGTTTTATCCGAGCGAAATTTGTGACCAATCTACTTTAGGAGGTTCACATATTACTGCCGCATCTGGAAATATTCAATGGGTAGTTACACAAGCCGGAAACCCATCACCTTTGGCAACAAGTACACAGGCGGCTTCATTATTTTATAATCCATTGTGGGTTTGGGGGCCGGGTAATTTTACGATAACTGCCAATGATTTAAGTGGTAATTATTGCAATTCGCCACAAAGTTTTAACTTAAAAGTAAATCCAATCCCATCGCCTCCCGATTCTATTGTAGGTCCTAATTTGGTCTGTCCAAATTCCCCTTATACTTATTTGGGTTTTGCTAGTTCAAGTCAACTGACTCTTATGTGGACCGTAACAGGAGGAACGCCCACAAGTTCAAGTGGTCCATTCGTGTCTGTTCTTTGGAATGCGACCGGACCCTATAGTTTGTCTCTTTATCAAATTGACCCTGCTACAGGCTGCCAATCAAGCGCTATTAACTACACTGTAAATTCT
>JBIPNH010000192.1:0-3296 GCA_044373665.1 Bacteroidia bacterium | reverse complement strand
GTCATGTCGACGAAGGAGACATCTCTTCCCGACTGCTGAAAAAAAATGTAGAATTAGAAATTAAACTAGATGCACAAATATCTCTTAAAAGTATCTTAATTTTGCTGAAAATCAATCAATCATGTCAATTAAAAGCGTAGAATTTGTAATGAGTCCGGGGGAACCCCATTTTGTTGGAGATGGTTTCAGAGTTCATACTTTTATTCCAAGCAGTTACCGTTTGGATATGCACAGAATGGATCCTATCATCATGATGGACTACAATTCCAAACACTATTTTGAGCCAAGCATCACTCCAAAAGGAGTTGGTGTGCATCCACACAGAGGGTTTGAAACCGTAACTATTGCTTACAAGGGCAAAGTGGAACACCATGACAGCAGCGGTGGTGGCGGTATTATTGGTGAAGGCGATGTTCAATGGATGACTGCGGCAAGCGGTGTTTTGCACAAAGAATTTCATGAAAAAGAATGGAGCAAAAAAGGAGGCGAATTTCAAATGGTACAGCTGTGGGTCAACTTACCTGCTAAAGATAAAATGAGTGCTCCCAAATACCAATCTATAGAAAACACAAGCATGAGCAAAGTGTCTATTGAAAACGGTATTATTGAAATAATTGCAGGAGAATACCAAGGTGTAAAAGGAACGGCAAACACCTTTACGCCATTACATTTGTTCAATGCGCGATTGAAACAAGGGGCAAACGCACCATTCAGTTTTCCAACTCATTACAACACCGCCTTATTGGTAATTGAAGGAAGTATTATAGTCAACAATGAACACAAAGCCCCTTTAGACCATTTTGTATTGATGGAAAATGATGGTGAAGTGTTTGAAATAACAGCACAAGAAGATTCGGTGGTATTGGTTTTAAGCGGCGAACCTATCAATGAAACCATTGTGGCACATGGTCCTTTTGTGATGAATACTAAGCAAGAAATTATTGAAGCTTTCAATGACTTCAATCAAGGTAAGTTTGGCTTTTTGGAAGATTAAAGGCTTTTTAATTGACTTTAATTATTTATTCAATTTTTGCAAATAATTAAGCTATACTTTATTTTAAATCGATTCAACAAAGTCTTAAAAAATAACAGATTTGCCTTTTATTACTCATAAGTATTGGAATCAAAGCGACAGAAATGTTGTAAATTTGAAACACTAAACAAAGTACAAAGGAGTGAAACTAAATGGATAAAAATATTGAATTAGCATTTAACCATTTTCCTGAAATTGAAACAAAACGCTTGCAACTTCGTACAGTGCAGGACAGTGATGTGATGGCCATTTGGAACATGCGAAAAAACAACAGGGTCAATGAATTTATTGGTCGTGAGCCTATGGCAAGCATGGAGAGTGCAGAGGAATTGGTCAGAAAATGTCATTTATTATTCAAGAACAAACAGGGTATTGCTTGGGCAGGTGTAAGAAAAACAACAAACGAAGTGATTGGCACCTGTGGATTCAACAGTATTGACTTTAGCAACCGGCACGCAGAAATTGGGGGCGAAATGTCCACGGATTATTGGGGCAAAAAACTGGCACACGAAGCGGTGAGTGCCATTATTAATTTTGGGTTCAATGAATTAAAATTACACACTATAGAAGCCAAAGTAATGTCGAATAATCGCAGTGCATTGTATTTATTGAATTTATTAGGCTTTGTAAAAGAAGCTCACTTTAAAGACCGATTATACTTTGGAGGAAATTACCACGACTTATTGGTTTGCACTTTAATAAATCCCAATGATTAGTTAAATTGGTTTTGCTCCTCTCCTATTTATTACTATTTTTTCATAAAAAGCCCCCAAAAACCTCTTAAAAAGAGGTCAAAAAAAGCAAAAAACGGGTAAAATTTGGTATTTTTTTACTATTTTAAAGAAAACTCTTTGAAATTCGAAAAACCCTTTAGATATTAGCGGTTCCAAATCTCATTACAAAAAAACATGTAACTGAGGGGCACGAAGTGTAAACAAACTTTAGAAACACACACCATGTACTGGCAATCCAAGATTATTATTTACAAAAAAGAGAGTCGCATTTCTGTTGAATTTGAGAAAAATTTAGAGTTAAACGAGCGCATAAAAAAGATAGAAGGTTGCAAATGGAGTCAAAGTTTAAAATGTTGGCATATTCCCGATACGCCAGAGAACAGGATTCGATTTAAGATAGAGAGTGGCCTACAGCAAAGTCTGAACATAGAAAAGGATGATAAAATTGAGGAGTTTAGAAGATGGCTTAAATCTAAGCGATACAGTGATAACACAATAAAGACCTATTGCGAGGCTCTTAAAACTTTTTTGTATTACTTTAAAGAAAAGCCCGTTGAAACCATCAATAATCAAGACATTATTTCCTTTAACAACGATTACATTATCCTAAAAAAGTTGTCGAGTTCCTATCAAAATCAGGTGGTTAACGCTATTAAGTTATTTTTCAATACAATTAAAGGACAGAATTTAGATGTGAATTTAATTCATAGACCCAAAAATTACAATCCATTGCCAAAAGTTTTATCAATAGAAGAAATTACATCAATAATTAATTCAATTGATAACATCAAACATAAATGCATGATTAGTTTGATTTATTCCGCTGGATTAAGAAGAAGTGAATTATTGAATATGAAGATTGAAGATATTATTAGTCAAAGGATGCAAATTTCTATAATAAGCAGTAAATACAAAAAAGACCGTATGGTTCCATTAAGTGAAAATGTTTTAGAAATGCTCAGATTATATTACGTTGAATATCAGCCCAAAATATATTTATTTGAAGGCAGAGATGATTCAAAATATAATGAAAGAAGCTTGGCAATGGTTCTAAAGAAAGCCTGCGAAAAAGCGAAAATTAAAAAAAGTGTTAATTTACACATGCTTAGACACAGCTATGCAACACACTTATTGGAAACTGGAGCTGATTTAAGATACATACAAGAGCTATTGGGTCATAAAAGCAGTAAAACAACTGAGATTTATACCCATGTAAGTCAGAAGTCTTTAGACAAGATAAAAAGTCCATTAGACAAGTTAAATATAAAAATAAGAGGATCATAAAACATTAAAAAAAGTTCCTCCTATATTTGGAGAAATGACCTTTATGGGATATTATTGCATTAAAAAGATCCTATATAAGTAAGTTGGCAGCAAGTGTAAAGGACGACCCGACAACAACAAACAGACGACTAAAAACAAGAAAAAGTAAACCATTTTGACAGGTGAACACAGACATAAAAACTATACAACAAACGGACAACGAGTAAGCCGACACTCATTGCCTACCCTTCTGTGTTTTAATTTTT
>JBIPNH010000191.1:0-3324 GCA_044373665.1 Bacteroidia bacterium | reverse complement strand
AGACACCCTATACAGTCCCGTTGCCAATACTAACATTAGCATCAATACGAATCATTTGCAAGACATTAACATTCTTACTTTTCTCGTAAATACTCCTCCTAGTAATACTTCACTAATCCATAAAATCAAAATCTCTGCTTCCGAATTTACATTAGACACCCAATTAATCTACAACGAATCACTCCAAATTCACATTCCAAAACAATTAACTTGGGATAGCTTAAGGATTGAGTTAACAGACTCTTTGTCCGTATCCACCCACTTTACAATTCCCAAAACACAACTCTCCTATCCCTATTTTTTTCACGCAGGAACGATTACGTTTAACTTTAGTGAAAAATGGACTTACTCCGTACTTTTTCCCATTACCACAAAGATTGACATCCCTATGATAATGGGCATCCCACGAATAGAATACCCCCCTTTTGAATTCCCTCAAATAAACATAAAACTAGACACATTCCGTGAAACTTTTGTTATGGGAGATTTCACACACATTGATTCTTTAAGCGAGGATTCGATTAAAACACTTGTAAAAAACAAACCTATTGTTACAAAGGTCCAATCCTCACAACCGTGGTATACGGCAATATGGATTTTCTTAAGCGCAATCGTGGCAGGCTTAATTTACAGGTACCGAAAATTTAAAAAATCTATTTCAGGGTAATCAAGGTCACCCCGTCACCACCCAATTGTTCGGTCTCAAATTCAAACTTCTTGACCCATTTGTTTTGTTTTAAATGCTCTTTAATCAAGGTTCTTAATATGCCATGACCTCTGCCATGTATCACTTTCAAATCCTTAGCCCCAATTAAATGAGCATCTTCCAAAAATGAACTAATTTTTTGAACTGCCTCCTCGCCTCTCACTCCTCGCACATCGATATTGGGATAAAACTGACTTTGCTTTTCAAACAAATGAATATTCACTTGTTGATTTTTCATCGATTTTTTAGACATGGCTTGGGAACGGCTTAAATCAGACAGATTCAACCACATTTTTATTTGTCCAAACAATACTTCTGCTTTAGTGCTTTTCAGTGTTAAAACCTCTCCTGAAGTTGTTTGTCCATTTCTAACAACCCAATCACCAACCTTTAGCTTCAACACTTCTACAGGCTTTGTTTTTTGAACCTGTTTAATCTCTTCATCCAATTTAGGCTCAATTTGCTTTTTGTGTTTTTCCAAATCTGCCCTAATCTTTTTGGTTTGCTCTTTTTCGGCATTCGCCACCTTTATTTCTTTGATGGTTTGCTCAACCTTCTTATTGCTTTCATCAATAATCTCCTCTGCCTTTTGTTTGGCCGTTTTTAATATCGCTTGCTTACTCGACATTAACTCTTCTTTCAACTGCTGATAATCATTCAAAAGACGGTCTAGCACCTTTTCCTTTTCTTGTATTCTCTTGTTATTTTCGACTAACTCTTGTTTGTTTTTCTCGTTTTCGGCAATGAGCTCATCTAAATCAATTTGATTTTTCCATTTATTGACTTCTCTTACCCTTTCTATGACTTGCGATTTTAATCCAACTTTAGACGCAACCTCAAGCGCAAATGAACTACCTGGCTTGCCCAATTCCAACTTAAACAAGGGCTCCAAATGCTGCAAATCGTACAACATCCTTGCATTGATAACACCTTTGGTTTCGCTAGCCCATACTTTAAGCTCGCCAAAATGCGTGGTTACAACTCCAAAGGCCTCCGCTTGCAACAATTGTTCTAATATGGCTTGTGCAATACTGCTTCCAATAGAAGGGTCGGTTCCATTTCCTATTTCATCTATTAAATAAAGTGACTTTGATGAAATTTCAGACATAAAAGTTTTCATACTCCACAAATGACTGCTGTATGAACTCAAATTATTTTCTATCGATTGATTGTCTCCAATATCAATAAAAATACCGTCATAAATCTTCATACTACTCCCTACCGAAACAGGCACTTTCAATCCACATTGCAACATGTATTGCAGCAATCCTATGGTTTTTAAGGCTATACTTTTTCCTCCGGCATTAGGACCTGAAATCAGGATTAAATGAACATTTTTATTAGTTTGGAAGTTTAACGGTTCTATCTTTTTATTGTCCTTATCAAATTGCAAAAACAACAGAGGGTGTTTGGCATTAATTAAATGAACCTGAGATTGTTCTTTTACAATGTCTGGCGCTATTGCTTTGAGCTTGCTGCTTAATTTTTGTTTGGCAACAACCACATCCATAAAGGCATGCCATTGAACATGGTGTAAAATAGCTTGTTTATAGACAGAAACATCTTTGGTAAGCTGTTTTAAAATACGTTCAACTTCTTTTTTGCGCTCAAGCACCAATTCTTTCAATTGATTATTCCCCTCAAAACACTCTATGGGTTCAATGTACAAGAACTTACCACTTTGACTGTCATCGTGAACAAAACCATTGATTTTACGTTTGTGCTCCGCAATAATGGGAATAACCAAACGCTCATTTCTAATGGTTATTTCAGTATCTCCTGCCCAATCGTTCTTTTTAGCCAGTTCAAATTTGGACAATAATATTTTGCGTATCTCTCTTTCTTTTTCATTGATAGAATTCGATATTTTTTTCAAGGCAGGTGAAGCATCAGGCTTCATTTTTCCTGCTACATCTATCACTTCATTAATCAACCTAAGGCAAGGGGTTAAATCCACCAAACGCGACTGCTTTTGAGCCATTAAAGGCAACAAATGTTGTTGTTTGTTAACCTCTAAATACATTTGGTTGAAACAAGACAATGCGCTACTTATTACTTGCCATTCATCTTCATAAATAATGGCACCTTCTTTTTCGATTGGGTTTAAAAAAGACAATACATCTTCAAGAAATTCGAAAAAAGTATGCGAAAACTGACCTGTTTGAGACAACAATTCAAGCTCACTAATTAATTGTAAGGATTCTTGGATTTTATTGTATTGATTGGAAAAGGTTATTTTATCAATAGCCTCTTTACCGATATCGGTTGAGGTTTCTTTTTTTAAAAGTTCTCTGATTTTGTCAAATCCTAACTTTTCTTCTATGGAAACGGGATAATTCACTCAGATTTACTTATTGATTTTCGTAATTTTCGGCTTGCATTTCGCTTAATCTATCAATCACCTGTTCGTACATTCCAGACAATACTTGCGGATAACCGGCATAATACTCGTGACTTTTAATAAAAACACTGTCAACGACTTGGTGTTTTTTCATAACAAACTCCCAATCTTTGGTTTTATTTCTTGGCGCTTGATTGGAATTGATATACACTGCGGCTTCTACTACCCTTAAATCCATAATGATATCAATCATTTTATTCTCTTCAATTACCCAATC
>JBIPNH010000071.1:0-11353 GCA_044373665.1 Bacteroidia bacterium | reverse complement strand
CATTGGATTAACAGACATCCATTATTTTGGTAAACAAAAATTCCATATTCCTTTGGTTTTATTAGGAGGAGCTTTAAATCCAATGTATTTAAAAAAACAAAACAACACGGTTGTTTCTCAATCTATAATCCCTCAATTAATTACACCAATTCCACAAAGAATACAATACAATTGGCAAACCAACTCCAACGATTCCAATGGTTTTGCTCAATATCATTTTTACAATGGGTTTGGAAGAGTGACAAAAAACAAAGAAATCGTCTTTGATAACGACTCCAAATTCGCTTACAATTATATAGACAAATCGCTAAAAGGCAAAACATTACAAGACAGCTTAGCCCTTATAAATCAATCAAAAGCGTATCAACAAATCCTAATAAAAGATTTTCTAACAAAATAAAGGTTTAGGATAAGTTAAAACTAATTTTTCAAATTGGTTTCAATTGTATATTTTTGCGAAACAATTTAAAGAAACGATGAGAGAAATTCAATTCAGAGAAGCACTAAGAGAAGCAATGAATGAAGAAATGCGCAGAGATGAGCGTGTTTTTTTATTGGGTGAAGAAGTTGCAGAATACAATGGTGCCTATAAAGTGAGTCAAGGAATGTTAGCCGAGTTTGGTGCAAAAAGAGTTATTGACACTCCAATTGCTGAATTAGGTTTTGCTGGTATCGCTGTTGGTGCAGCAATGAATGGTTTAGTACCTATTGTTGAATTCATGACCTTTAACTTCTCATTGGTTGCTATTGACCAAATTATCAATAGTGCTGCCAAAATGAACAGCATGACCGCAGGACAATATAAATGCCACATGGTATTTAGAGGACCAACAGGTAGCGCTGGTCAGTTAGGTGCTCAACACTCACAAAACTTCGAAAATTGGTATGCCAATACACCTGGGTTAAAAGTGGTAGTTCCGTCTAATCCTTATGATGCAAAGGGTTTGTTAAAATCTGCAATCAGAGATGGCAATCCAATCATTTTTATGGAAAGTGAGCAAATGTATGGCTTAAAAGGCGAAGTTCCTGAAGAAGAGTATACTCTAGAAATAGGCAAAGCACATGTGGCTAAACAAGGAACCGACGTTACAATCGTTTCTTTTGGTAAAATGATGTTGCGTGTAAACGAAGCTGTTATTGAACTTGAAAAAGAAGGTATTAATGCGGAAGTTATTGACCTAAGAACAGTTAGACCGCTAGACCACCACACCATTATAGAATCAATTAAAAAAACCAACCGACTTGTAATCGTAGAAGAAGCTTGGCCATTAGCCTCTATAAGCAGTGAAATTACTTACCAAGTTCAACGCCATGCTTTTGACTATTTAGATGCGCCTATCAGACGTATTACAACGCAAGATACGCCTTTGCCTTATGCTTCAACTTTGGTAGAAGCCTTTTTACCATCAGTAGGTAAGATAGTGGAAGCTTGTAAAGCAGTTGCTTATAAATAATCAATTTAAACATCTATAAAAAAAGCCCCGAATAGCAAGTATTCGGGGCTTTTTAATGTCTTAGGATTTTTCAAATCTAATTTCGAAATTCTTCAAAATCAAAATCAAAAAATCAAAATTAACCTACTTTTTCCCAAAATCCCTGCCATGAGGCTCTTCGTACCAACGCTCTTTGGGTAAAGATTTAAAGTATTCGTAAGTGATTCTTAAACCTTCTTCACGACTTACCTTCGGTTCCCATTTCAATAGTTCTTGGGCTTTAGTGGTGTCGGGCTTTCTTTGCTTAGGATCGTCTTGTGGTAATGGTTTATAAACCACTTTTTGATTGGTGCATGTCAATTTGATGATTTCTTGCGCAAACTCGTTGATAGTAATTTCATTCGGGTTGCCAATGTTTACTGGTGTAGCACAATCGCTCATTAACAATCTGTAGATGCCTTCTATTAAATCGTCCACATAACAAAAAGAACGCGTCTGACTGCCATCACCAAAGGCGGTTAAATCTTCGCCTCTTAAAGCTTGTCCAATAAATGCAGGCAATACTCTGCCGTCATTCAGTCGCATACGTGGACCATAAGTATTAAATATCCTAACAATTCTGGTTTCTAAACCGTGATAGGTATGATACGCCATAGTTATTGCTTCTTGAAAACGTTTGGCTTCGTCATACACACCTCTCGGGCCCACAGGATTTACATTGCCCCAATAGTCTTCGTTTTGTGGATGAACCAATGGGTCTCCATAAACTTCGCTAGTTGAGGCTACTAAAATTCTAGCATTTTTTGCCAATGCCAATCCCAATAAATTATGTGTGCCCAAAGAACCCACTTTTAAGGTTTGAATCGGAATTTTTAAATAATCGATTGGACTTGCAGGTGAGGCAAAATGCAGAATATAATCTAAGTCTCCGGGCACATGCACAAACTTGGAAACATCGTGGTGATAAAACTCAAAGTTTTTAAGTTTAAACAAATGTTCTATGTTTCTTAAATCACCTGTGATTAAATTATCCATGGCCATTACATGGAAATCTTCTTTGATAAACCTATCGCAAAGGTGCGAGCCTAAAAACCCTGCCGCACCTGTTATTAATACCCTTTTTTGACTCATTTTTTCTTAATTAACTATTTCTCTACCTATACATTCATAGTGATAACCCAAGGCTTTCATTTCTTGAGGTTCATAAATATTTCTACCATCAAAAATTACTTTATTGTTTAATGACGCTGAAATTTTATCAAAATCTGGTGATCGGAATTCAGGCCACTCGGTAACAATCACCAAAGCATCTGAATGAGACAATGCCGCATACTGATCATCAAAGTAACTGATTTTATCACCTATAATCCTTTGTGCTTCGTGCATAGCCACAGGGTCGTATGCCAATACTTTTGCGCCTGCATTTAACAATTGGTCAATCAACACCAAACTTGGCGCTTCACGCATGTCGTCTGTTTTAGGTTTAAATGAAAGTCCCCACAAAGTGATAGTTTTACCGTTCAAATCGCCTAAATAACGCTTTAACTTCGTATACATCACATGTTTTTGACCATCATTCACATCTTCAACTGCTTTCAACACTTTCATGTCGTAGCCGTTTTCATTGGCAGTTTTTATTAAGGCTTTTACATCCTTAGGGAAGCAACTTCCACCGTAGCCAATACCTGGATAAATAAACTTATGTCCTATTCTGGTATCGCTGCCTATTCCTTTACGAACCATGTTCACATCTGCACCCATTAGTTCACATAAATTGGCAATGTCATTCATAAAACTAATTTTGGTTGCCAGCATACTATTGGCTGCATATTTGGTCATTTCAGCACTTGGAATATCCATAAAGATACATGGATGACCATTTAATAAAAATGGCTTGTATAACCTTTGCAATACTTCTTCTGATTTATCACTCTCAACACCAATAACAATTCTGTCTGGTTTCATAAAGTCGTCTATTGCAGCACCTTCTTTTAAAAACTCAGGATTACTTGCCACATCAAAACTTAAGTTTGAATTTCTTAAAGCCAAGGCCTCCGAAACTGCCTTTTTAACTTTTTGAGCAGTTCCAACGGGTACTGTACTTTTGGTTACAACCACCAAATAATCGGTCATGTATTTACCAATATCATTGGCAACCCCTAACACATATTTCAAGTCGGCACTTCCATCTTCGTCGGGCGGTGTACCTACTGCAATAAAAGCAGCCTCACAACCTTCAATACTTGATTTTAAATCTGTTGAAAATTGTAAACGTCCTTTGTCGAAATTACGCTTCACCATTTCGTCCAAACCTGGCTCGTAAATCGGCAATATACCTTGTTTTAAATTCTCAATTTTCTTTTGGTCAATGTCGATACAAACTACATTGATACCCACTTCGGCAAAACATGTGCCTGTAACCAAACCTACATATCCTGTTCCTACAACTGCAATTTTCATTTTTTAAAATATTTTAATACGTTTTCTATAATAAAGTCAATTTGTTCTTGTTCCATGTCGGTGCCTATTGGCAAACTTACCACACAATTGCTCAATACTTCTGAATGAGGCAATTGTATGTCTTGCTTATAAGCGTTTTGCTTATACAATGGCAATGGATAATATATCATAGTAGGAATTCCTACTTTCTGAAGCGTGTCTCTAAAATTCGGAATATCTACATCGCAAGTTTGAAGCGTGTACTGATGAAATACATGCGTTGAGCTAGGGTTTCTTGAAGGCGCTTTAAGATTAGGATGATTAGCAAATGCTGCGTCATATTGCTTAGCTACATTTCTTCTTTCTATGTTAAATGCATCTAAATATTGCAACTTAACTTTTAATATTGTCGCTTGCAAAGTATCCAAACGCGAATTTACACCCACCACATCGTGAATGTACTTTACTTTTTGACCGTGATTGGCTATCATTTTTAGCTTTTCACCTAGTTCATCATTGTTAGTATAAATAGCACCTCCATCTCCATAACAACCTAAATTTTTGGAAGGGAAAAACGAAGTTGTACCAATATCTCCTATCGTTCCTGCTTTCATTACTTTACCACTTGAAAAAGTATAATCAGCACCAATGGATTGAGCATTGTCTTCTATCACATACAAATTGTGTTTTTGAGCAATAGTCATAATCGCTTCCATATCTGCACATTGACCATACAAATGAACAGGGGCAATTACTTTAGTTTGTGGCGTTATTAATGCTTCTATTTGATTAACATCAACCGTAAAAGTATCCAAATTAACATCGCAATAAACAGGTTTTAAGTGAAGTAATAAACAAACTTCTGCCAAAGCTATGTATGAAAATCCTGGGGTAATAACTTCGCTACCAATGGGCAAATCCAAAGCCATTAATGCAATTTGCAATGCATCGGTTCCGTTAGCACAAGGAATAACGTGTTTGGCACCAAGGTATACACTTAAATCATTGCCAAACGCTTTTACTTCAGGACCATTGATATAGGCCGCTTTGTCTAAAACTTGCTGAATGGAGGCATCAATTTCTGGTTTTAATCGCGCATATTGACTGGCCAAATCAACCATTTGTATCGGTTTCATTTTTAACTATCTTTTAGCAAGCAAAGATATACATTATACTAAAATTCTTGGTATTAGTTTTTTCTACAAATTAAAATAATCCAAACTATTTTATAATTTGAATTGTAAAGGCTGATATAGCTAAATATTAGTCCATACTTAAAGACAATTGATTGAACTAAATTGAAAGCGTAAACGGTATTAAAACTTAGTTTGATTCATTTGCTATTTCTATGATATTTGATTTTACAAAAATGATTTAGATAACATCAGAAATAGATAATTTTTGATTTAGTTTCGATTATAAAATAAAACATTTTACAAAGATTATAGAGTTCTATTAATATATTTTCAGCTATTTAATTGGATATTAATTGGGGAATAGTTGAATTGATTATTGGTCTTTCAAATTTGAACAATAACATTCTCTTAGTCTGGGTCGTTAAATTTAATTTCCGAGTTTATTGTTGTATTGATTAAAAAAAAGCTTTACTCGCTCAACTTTAAAAAGCCTCCCCTATTAGCAAATAGAATCCGCCTCCTTCTCTTGTAACTGCGTAATCGAAGCGGGTCCAAATATCTTTCTTGGGAAACAACAACAAACGTAAACCGGCACCTCCTGTTAATTTGATATTGGAAAGAGAAATGTTACTCGTTTTGTCAAACACGGTTCCTGTTCCAGCAAACACAGCTGCACCTATTCTCTTAGAAAATCTGAATGGAATAGGCAAAAAACGATATTCTGCTTGAGCTGCCAATTGATTTTTATCTCGGTATCTGCCAAAATAGTAGCCTCTCATCATACTTTCTCCACCCAACATCGCCAATTGATTGAAAGGAACTGAACCCACATTAAACTGCCCTATTATTTGTGCTGCAAATACATTCCTTTTACCAATAGGTCTATAGAGTCTGGTGTCGGCAGTAAATGTTGTAAAATTAAAATTACTACCCCATTTAGGGTTGTAATGCAAAAAAGCCAACTCAGAAAAAAAGCCTTTTCTAACATTTAAAACATTGTGCCTATCGTCTCTTACCAATCCAAAACCTAAACCTAAATTACTTGAACCTCTGTAACCCAAAGGAAGTTGGAATGAATTAATACTGGGTTCAGGTATCTTAAAATTGACGTTTGAGAGACTTTGAAAATCCATTTCTAAACCTAAAAATAGATTTTTTCTTAACTTTTTGAGTACACGTTCTTTAATCAAGATTTGGTTAGCATCTACCCTAGCGGTGTATTCTTTGGGAGAATTGGCTCCAATACCATGGTAATACAATGGGAAACTTTGGAAACGCATTTTTCCTAAGAAAAACCAACGGTCTTTATGAGAATATATCGCATGGTCAAAAAAAGCACCATATTGATTTTGAAGTGTAAAGAATGTAAAACCATTGATTTCGCTGAGTCTATTCGTAGTGTCTTTCTTTGCAAAATAGACATACAAAGAATTGAAACCAAATTCCCATGTTGTTTCTGGAGCATAGGCTAATGAAGGGTAAATTAAAAGTTGAGATTCTGCAGCAGGACTTTTATTGTCTAATAGATTAGTTACATATTTCCTAGCGAGACTTTGGGCACTCAAGCTACTTGATGTTGTGGTTATGAAAAATACAAAGAGGCAGGTAAACAAAAGAAATCGTTTTTTCATTATTGCAAAAGTAATTTAGATTTATGAAAATATGCAAACATTATGTTTATAGTAACGTCTGTATTTTAAAGTTGTTTAATATTTTACAAAAATTGATTCAATGTAACCTATAAACATGACCTTCATCAGTTTCCCAATTTATGTGACTTTAATCACACTAGCACTTTTACCATTGAGGTATTTTTGCTTCAATATTTAAACAATTTATCTTATGAAATTAGAACAAATTTATACCGGATGTATTGCACACGCTGCATACTACTTAGAAAGCAATGGTGAAGTGGCTATTTTTGACCCTCTTAGAGAAGTTCAACCTTACATCGAACAAGCTGAAAAAAACAATGCTCAAATCAAGTATGTCTTTGAAACCCATTTTCATGCTGATTTTGTAAGCGGCCACTTGGATTTGGCTAAAAAAACTGGGGCTTCTATCGTTTATGGCCCAACGGCTAAACCTGGTTTTGATGCCATAGTAGCCGAGGATAATCAAATCTTTAAGGTTGGTAACTGCCAAGTAAAAACCATTCATACGCCTGGACATACCATGGAAAGCACTTGCTATTTAATCATTGATGAAAATAGCAAAGAACATGGCATTATAACTGGAGATACTTTATTTATTGGCGATGTGGGCCGTCCTGATTTGGCACAACACGTTATTGCTGATTTAACAGAAGAGAAGTTAGCTGCTCATTTATTTGACTCATTACGCAACAAAATTATGCCTTTAAATGATACTTTAATTGTGTATCCAAACCATGGTGCAGGCAGTGCATGTGGCAAAAAAATGAGCAAAGAAACTACCGACACATTGGGCAATCAGAAAAAAACAAACTATGCCCTAAGACCCGATATGAGCAAAGAAGAGTTTATCAAAGAATTATTGACTGGCTTAACAGCACCTCCAGGCTATTTCCCAAAGAATGTTTTGATGAATATTCAAGGATATGAAAGTTTGGATACTGTTATGGAAAGAGGTGATAAACCAATGGATGCCAATACCTTTGAATTGGTTGCCAACGAAACAGGTGCTTTGGTTTTAGACACTAGAGATGCCAATGATTTTGCGAAAGGTTTTATTCCTAATAGTATCAATATTGGTTTGGAGGGAAGCTTTGCCATGTGGGTTGGTGAAATGATAAAAGATATCAAACAAGAAATCCTTTTAGTTACAGATTTGGGTAAAGAAGAAGAAGCTATTATCAGATTATCCAGAGTTGGTTACGACCACACCATTGGGTATTTAAAAGGTGGTTTTGAAACTTGGGAACAAGCGGGTAAAGAGATTGATGCTGTTGAGAGAATAAGTGCATCAGAACTAGAGCAAAAGGTCAATGAGTTTTGCTGCATCATTGATGTAAGAAAAAAGAGTGAATACGATTCAGAACATATTCAGGGTGCTATCAATATTCCATTGAACGACATCAACAATCATTTGTCAGAATTTCCAAAAGACAAAAGATTTGCGTTACATTGTGCAGGAGGTTACAGAAGCATGATTGCAGCAGCCATTCTAAAACAAAGAGGTTGGGAAAACTTTGTAGATGTTAAAGAGGGATTTGCAGGCATAAAAAACACAAGTTTACCTGTCACAGAGTATGTTTGTCCAAGTACGCTATTGTAACTTATGGATTAAAGAAAAAACAAGAAACTTAATCCATAAAAAAAGCCCCGATATTTCGGGGCTTTTCAATTAAATATTGTTTGTTTGATTAAGCGCCTAAAGCAACTCTTTTAAAACTTTTAACTACTAAGCCAGCTTCTGTATCGGAAAGCATTTTAGCAATAGTTTTAGAACTGTCTTTTACGAATTCTTGATTCAACAAAGTGTATTCTTTGTAAAATTTGTTCAAGCGACCTTGGGCAATTTTTTCAGCCATTTCAGCAGGTTTACCTTCAGCAATTGCTTGTTCTTTTCCAACTTCAATTTCTCTAGTGATAACGTCTTGAGGAACTTCAGATTCGTTTAATGCAATTGGATTCATCGCTGCAATTTGCATTGCAGTATCTTTTCCAGCAGCTATATTAGCATCAGAAGGTGCGTTGTTAAGTTCAACTAATACACCCATTCTGTTTCCAGCGTGAATATAAGGAACTATGTTTTCACCTTTCACTAACTCATATTTAGAAACTTCCATTTTTTCACCTGTTTTTCCCATCATATCAAGCAAAGCTTGTTCGATAGTTAAACCATTAACTGTTGAACCAACTAAAGCTGCAATATCAGCAGGGTGAGTAGACAAAGCTTGATTAGCGATCATGTTTGCAAAAGCAACGAAATCTTCGTTTTTAGCTACGAAATCAGTTTCGCAGTTTAATTCAATGATAACACCTACTTTTTTATCTTCGCTTGTTAGGGCAATAACTGCACCTTCTTTAGCTGATCTATCGGCTCTGTTTAAAGAAATCTTTTGACCTTTTTTTCTTAGAAAATCAACGGCTGCATCAAAATCACCATTGGTTTCAGTAAGCGCTTTTTTACAATCCATCATACCGGCACCGGTCATTTGACGAAGTTTGTTTACATCTGCTGCACTAATTGTTGACATATAAATAAAATATTAAAACTTTTAAGGGGTATAAAACGTAATTATGAAAAGACTAAAAATTAAGCTTCAGCTGTTTCTTTTTCTACTTTAGATTTCTCTATTTCAACAGCATCTTTCTCTTTTTTTCTATCCATTTGACCTTCTTCAATTGCTTTAAGAATTTCACCAACGATTAAGTTGATTGATTTTGAAGAGTCATCATTTGCTGGAATAGCAAAGTCAATATTACTTGGATCACTATTGGTATCAACCATAGCAATAGTAGGAATATTTAATTTAATTGCTTCTGCCACAGCTAAGTGTTCTTTTTTAACATCAACAATAAACAATGCTGAAGGTAATTTTGCCATATCAGCAACACCACCTAGAACAGAAATAAGTTTTGCTTTTTCACGTTCTAACATTAATTTTTCTTTTTTGTTGATATTAGCATAAGTTCCATCATTAGCCATTTTATCAATGGTTTGCATTTTTTTGATAGACTTTCTAACTGTTGCGAAGTTTGTTAACATACCACCCAACCATCTTTCTGTTACGAAAGGCATACCTGCTTGTTTAGCAGCTTCTTGGATAATATCTTTTGCTTGTTTTTTCGTAGCAACAAACATGATTTTTTTACCAGATTTAACAAAATTTCTAACAGCAGATGTTGCTTCATCTAACTTCTGTCCTGTTTTGTTTAAATCGATGATATGAATACCATCTTGTTCCATGAATATGTATGGAGCCATTTTCGGATTCCATTTGCGAGTAAGGTGTCCAAAGTGACATCCTGCTTCCAATAATTGTTCTTTTGATACTGACATCTGTACGGTGTATTAGCGTTTGCTGAATTGAAATCTTTTTCTTGCTTTCTTTTGACCTGGTTTTTTTCTTTCAACCATTCTATCATCTCTTGTCAATAAACCGTGTGGTTTCAAAAGTGGTCTGTTTTCAGGGTTTATTTCACACAATGACTTAGAGATAGCTAAACGAATAGCTTCTGCTTGTCCTGTAACTCCTCCACCATCAACATTTACTTTGATAGCAAATTTGCCTACATTGTCTGTCAATTGCAAAGGTTGTAAAACCTTAGACTGATTAACGATTGTAGTGAAATAAGCATCAAACGGCTTGTTGTTGATGATTATGTCGCCATTGCCATCTTGAACGTAAATTCTGGCAACTGCTGTTTTTCTTCTTCCTGATTTATTTGTAACTTCCATGTATTAAATTTGATGGATTATTTAATGGTTAATTCTTTTGGTTGTTGAGCTTGGTGAGGATGTTGATCAGAATCATAAACAAATAGATTTCTGAACATTTCTCTACCCAATCTGTTTTTTGGCAACATGCCTTTCACCGCTTCTTCTAATAATGCAATTGGTTTTTTGTTTACCAAATCAGAAGCGCTTACTCTTTTTTGACCACCTGGAAAACCAGAGTAAGTAATGTATTCTTTGTCTTGTAACTTTGTACCTGACAATTTTACTTTTCCTGCATTTAGTACAATTACACAATCTCCATTGTCTGAATGAGGAGTATAATCTGTTTTGTTCTTGCCGATTAAGGCTGCAGCTATCTGTGAAGCTAGTCTGCCTAGAACTTTATCACTTGCATCTACCACGTACCAGTTCTTTTGAATGGTTGCTTTGTTGGCGTATACGGTTTTGTAACTTATTGAATCCACGTCTGTATGTTGATAAATTTTTGGGAGCGCAAAATTAGATAATCATATTGAGAATACCAAACAGTCTTGTAAAATTTATTTGATTTTTTCTTCAATATCTTTGTAAACCCTTACCAATACACGTTTCTGAAACTCCCAATCATAATGTTTTTTTACAGCTAACTTTCCGTTTTCTGACATTTGTTCAGTTTTTAGTACATCCCTGTGTATTGTTTCTATTGCCTCTGCTATCTCATGACTGTCTCTTGGCGATACACAAAGACCACATTGATTGCCCTCCACTACTTCTTTGTACAACGGAAATGAGGAGGTAATGATAGGCAATCCAACCGCCATGTACTCAAAAAATTTGGTAGGATAACTCTCCATTGAATTTTTCATCGGCCATATAATACACATCCCTATGTCCATTTTCTCTGCCAAGGCATATCCTTCCTCTAATCTCTTCCTTCCATAAAAATGCAACTGTCCTTTAATGTCATCATAATAATCTAAT
>JBIPNH010000070.1:0-11441 GCA_044373665.1 Bacteroidia bacterium | reverse complement strand
GTGGATAGTATACGTAAAGATTTAACTTATAAAAAGGAGTTTTACATTTGTTTGGATGGCAAAAACAGTATCATTCAGGGATTAAACTTAAAAATGTTTGGATTACAAGCTGGCTATTCATTCAACAACAGAACCAACTTGTTTTTAGGCTATTACTCTACATTGGGAGATAAAAGCAGGATTTACGACAACCCAACTGCTGAATTTGGGAAAACCGATTCTAACACGATTAAATCCACCTATGGTACCGCTTATTTTAATATTGGAGGCGAATATTATTTTTACAATTCAAAACGTTGGCGCTTAACCTTTCCCGTTGCCATAGGATTAGGAACAGGTTGGGATCAGCTTTACAACTCCAAAAAAACATTACAATTCAAACGAGAATTTACAATGCCAATAGAACTTGGTTTTTATGCAAGTTATAAAATAAAATGGTGGTTGTGGTTTGGCGGTGGTGCAGGCACACGTATTTCCATGTTTGCCCCTCAATATTCAGGTCCTTTTTACACCTATGGATTTAGCCTAAGATTTGGCGAAATATACAACCGAGGCAAAAAGGCTTTGGGTTATTAAAAACCTACCTATACACCCCAAAAACACCATTGATTAAATGCCTTTCGTTATAAATATCAAAAATATTTAATTTATAAATATAAACGTCACTGCCTTTGTATTCAGGAGTAAAAGTTTCATTGGGATTATTACTCTCAAAAACTCTTTCTCCCCATCTATTATAAATTTCAATGTGATATGTTCTCATAAACTCAGAACCCGGAATAAAAAAACTTTCATTAACGCCATCATTGTTTATGGTTACCGCATTAGGGATATAAAATCTCATGCGATGAACCATCATAAAACTATCCGAAATTTCGGTCCAACATCCTTAACTGTCTAATACTTTTACTTTAGCATACACTTTACCTGTATTTGTAAATGGAACAAATATTGGATTCCCATTTTGAGGTGGCAAATCATTTATTTTCCATTCATAATTTTGTAATGTTTGATTCGATTGTGCAGTAAATCGCCACTCACTGTAATCATAACTATTAGTAGTACGCTGCCATTCCATTTTTACGGTAGGTTTGGGCTTAACTTCTGTCATTAAACTAAAACTGTCTTTACATACACCTTTAGAAATTGCCAATAAACTTGTCTCAAAAAGACCAGAATCTGAATAAACCCCTTTTAATTCAAACTCATTTTTTTGCTGTGTAACAAAAGAATTTGGCACACGCCATAAGTATGATGACAAACCATTACTTTGAGAATTATTCTTAAATTCAAAATTCTGATTATAAAAACATTGTACTTTTTCATTGACAGAAAACATAGCCAAAGTTTGAGGCAATATTGACAAAGTATCTACTATCGTTCCACATTCATTTTTTACAGAAGCTATTAATTTTTGTGGCTTATTTAAACTCGAAAACAAGATGCTTTTATCACTTAGATTAATCATGTTTCCTTGTTCATTCATCCAAGAATAGCCATACAAATAAGGCTTACCTCCTGTTACATTCGCATTCAAACTAACAGTATCTTTAAAACACAAGGGCGATTGTTCCACTTTAAATTTCAATGAGTCTGTCACCTTTATTTGCATTACTTTTTGAATCTGCGGATTGGTACAGCCATCTTGCGATTCAAATTGCAGAGTAAATGGGGCATTAACAAAAATCACTGTATCAATAAAATAAGCAGATTTTAAAACGACTCCATTGTTGTTTTTCATAATGATTTTTGGCGACTTGCCGCCCAATGTAGTTGCCTGTAGATTAAACCATTGATTATTACAAACCAAAGTGTCATTAACCCCTTGAAATGAAATAGGCTTTAACACATCAATATTTATTGTTTTTTCAACCAATTGATTGCAAACATCTTTCACCCGTACATTTACTTTTGTTGAAGTTTTAAAATCTCTTGTTTGCATTTGCAATCCTATAATTGAATCTTTGATAGTTTGATTTTCTTTGATGTAGAAATAATATAAACTTGTTCTTTGCCCTTTAATTATTTGAGGTACAATACTCAACGAATTACCATAACACAATTGTGTGTCATTGGGGATTTGATAATCCAAAGGTTCGGCGATAGTGTATTCAAACGACAAACTGTCTTGATAATTGGGACAAATGTCTTTGACTTTAAGTTGATAAGTTAATGTACCATAAGCATTGATAACGATAGAATCTGATTGCGCAATCTTACTGTTATTCCAAAAATAGGTGTACACACCCAAACCTCCAATTACAGGAGGTTTAAGAACAAACGGCAATGATTTACACTGTTGATTAGCCAACAATAATTGAATTTTTACAGAATCATAAAACTTAATTTGTATCAATTGGGTATCATTTTCCGAACAGCCATCTGAAGCAATTAGAACTAGTTTTGTAAATGTGTCTTGATAGATAAATGATTGTTGATTGGACAATACTAAACCATTTCTCGTTTGCCATTGGTAACTGAAAGAATTTCCATTACCACCTGAAACTTGCATTGCCAATAACGCGCTGCCTTTACAAACCAAGGTATCGGTATTATGAATCGTTATTTTCGTTTTTGGATACACCCATTTGTAGGTGGTATCGGTTTTGCCACAACCTGAACTATCGCTGATAATAATTCTAAATTGAGTAGCTTGCCTGATGGGTTTTGTTTGTGTTATTCTTTGTGTGCTGTCTTCCACCAAACTTCCGGGACTCCAACGCCAAAGGCTACCACCACTTGTTTTTATCTGCGTTTGGGAACCAAAACAAACATTAGTATCAGAACCGGCATTGGCGGTGTCTTTGCTGTAAATGAGTAACCGTAAACTATCATAACGGTAATAACTTTGCACAAGAGGATGTGTGCTAATAATTCTAATGCGGTATTTGGAACTAGTAGCCACATCGAATAGAGGCAAAACACCTTTTATTACACTGTCTTTATTGGTTTGCAATCTACCCAATGTTCTATGATTACCTTCAAAATCTCCATTTTCATCACTTAGTTCTGCTATAAACTCATTTTGTGCTTGAAATTGACCATCTTTGGAATAGGGAATTAAAAAAGTATCGCCTGCGCAATAAGGCCCTTTGGAAACAACGCCTCGGGTGATGGAAAAATCCCATAATTTAAACAACAAAGGTCTATCACTATTTTTAGTTTTTTGATAATGTTTCCAATAAGGGCTTGTTGAATCAATTCTTTGCTCAATTTCTCTATCCCAAGTAGAAAAGAAATAAATACCATTCCATTTATCTTTAGCTACCAAACTAAGTTCAGTAAAATTATTAAAAGAATTGCCAATATTAAATGGTACATATCCATGAACTAAAATATTATTTAATGAATCAATCTTAATGAAATTAAATTTTGAATTATTATTATGATAATTTACATATAAAAATCCATTATCGATAAAATAGAAATTTACCATAGAATCATTATATACATTATTTCTCTTCGTATACATTCTATATACAACAGAATCAGAATAGTATATAAATATTTGTTGCGTTTCAGGCTTCTTTAGAACAACATTCTCATTAATAATAATGTTATTAAACAACTCAGTCGTATCAAAAGTATTTAAGACCGCTATGAACTTCCCCTTTGAAGGGGAGGATATGGTGATTTTACTAAAGTCAGAATAAACTGATTTATTACTTAAGAAAAAATAATCTTTTAATCTTAATGACTCTAAGTCAAAATTCATTTGAATTAAATTCCCTCCCAAATAATTCCCATCAACAAATGAATGATGATTAAATGTTTTTAATTGAATTACTGTATCTTTCAAGAATAATTGAGGCAATACATTTAAGTTTTTGGGATAATTTAAAGATATTAATGACAAAAATGTTAATTGATTATTTGAAATTAAAGCATCGCAAGTTAAAGTCAGACTTTGATCATTGACCTTATAAGAATTGTCATTTTTAAACAAAGCAAATGCTTTTATAATTGTAAAATTAGTATCGTATTTAACTACACCAATATTAACATTTGTCAATGTATCATTATTAAAAACATACAAAGAATCTGGGGAAAAAGTAGAAACTAAATAGAAATAATCTTCATTAAACAATAGTTTTAAAACAGTAGTATTAAATTCAACTTGTTTTTGGTATATAAAATCCCCGTATTTATCTAATTTAATAATGAAATTTTTGAACTTATTTTTGAATAGTATTTTATTAGTATTGTCAAAAACTAATAAGGAGTCCTTCACTTTTATGTTAAAATATAAATTGTCATATTTGTCAATATAAAAATTATTAACTTGCAATAAGTTGGAATTAATATTGAATATTTTTTTTGCAAATAAAACCTTTCCACTTGTATCTATTTTAATTATAAAATTTTGTTTGTCATATTTTGAAATTTCACTAACATTTATAGATGAACTATCAAAATAAATTGCTTTATTAAATGAAGAGTAATTTCCTACTGCATAAAGATAATTTTTATTAGCACTAGATTTTATCCAATTATAACTTGAACGTGCTCCAGAATCAATCGTTTTTACCCAAAATAATTCTTGTGCCTTTAATGATTGAAAAGACACAACAACAACTATTAATATAATTTTTAAATTAAGCAAAACATGATTCAATTAATCTAGATTGGTCAAAACCATTGATTTAGTATCAATCAACTTTCCATTAACCAACAAAGAATAGTGGTAAGTCCCGCTCACTAAATTGCTGCAATCTAATTCTACTTGTCCATAACCAATTGCATTTATTTGGAATGCTTTAATAAGTTTCCCATTATTATCAACTACTCTAATAAATGCATTTAAAGCATTTGAGGGAAGAAAATAATTTGTTATCATGTCTGTTTTATTAATTTCACACAAATTAAATGTTTTTTTATTAATAAATTAAACATTTTCAAAATTCCAAAAACAAAAAAGCCAGCATTTAGCTGGCTTTTAAGAATCAAAATCAATAACACTTATTAGTTCGTTTCTGTTGTGCTTGGTTTGGCCGGCTTCTCTTTTGGAAGTGTCGGTTTGTAATCTATCAATCCTTTTTCGTAAAGTATAGATTCAACAAAAAATTCCAATTGATGCTCATCAATTTTCTTGCCTATAATTTTTGCATTTTCATCTAACACAAACAAGGTTGGATTGGCTGTAATATTGTAATCTTGACGATAAATAGGCCAAGGATAATTTCGGTCTGTTTTGCAAACATTAATCCATTGACTTACATCAGGATTAACTTGCATCATTTTTTTCCATTCTGCATATTTACCTTCTGTCGAAATTGCATAAACAACTACGCCTTTGTTTTTCAACTTTTTGTGAACTTTGCTCACTATAGGTATAACATCTTTGCAATGTCCGCAAGTAGGATCGTAAAAAAACAAGATTGTAACCTTACCTAACTTTTCATAAAGAATGTGAAAACGACCACTGGTGTCTTCCATTTTTAAATTAGGGGCTATTTTACCACACATGGTTGGTGTTGCTTTTTTAGACTCCTCACACATCTTTCTCAAATTAGCGGTATCGTCATACCACCACGCTTTCCCTTGACAATAAATGGTGTTAATCATGTGAACGGTTACATTGTCTTGACACATAATTTTTCTGTCTTGAAACTTTGTGGTTAGGTATTGAACAAAATATTTTTGTGTTTCTGTGTGAATCACTGTTTTTCCTAAAACCTGATCAACCGCAGAAACCAAACTATCAGGGTCTTGGAACACCACTCTGTCAATAAAATCATTCAATTTATTCACCAATAAACCTTTAGGTGCACGAATTAAACCGTCTTCTGCAAAATCAATATTGTCCCAAAAGTGAGTTTTATAAAAATAATACTCCTGCATAGAATCCAACTTTACATTTTCAGGAAACTTAATAGGTTGAAATGCTTTAAAAATTTTAGTTAATAAATGGTTGGGATATTGAGCAATGTAGGTTACTCTAACTTTAAAGTTCAACTTATCCATTGAATCCATTTGAGCTTTTATAAAAGTTGATAATGCGATATTATTCAACTCTTTTGCTTTTTTAAGCTCTTGGTCAAGCTTGTATCTTTCTCTACCATAGCTGTACATTTTTCCTTGAAATTGAGCAAAAGCCTCATTTTCCTCAGAACCCGTTACTTTCACTTTAGACTCATCCATGGAAGTATCTGCCTCAAAATAAAAATCTTGGTCATCCGTAATTGGTAATTCATAGTATGAACCCATGCTTGGAAATACAATCAGATACAAACCTCTTTGTAATTTAGGATTTCCCGTAAAGACACCTACCCCATTGTCATCTAATAGACAGGTGTCTCTCATGTAATTTTTGTCTCCAAAGTTATCGGCTAAATACAAAGGCACATTTTGCAATCCTTTAATTTTAACTTTGATGGAATAATTCCCTTTGGCTCTACCCGGATTTTTGTAATCGAAATCGGGAGTTGAGTTAGTTGGAGAGGTTACAGTTGGGTTAGAAACTTGGGTTGTCGGAGCAGTTGTTTCTTTTTTTCCTGACTTTTGTGCCCATAAAATATCCGTAGATAAAAGGGTTAAAAGGGCGAAAACAAACGATTTAAATAGAAATATTCTTTTCATTAATTAATATTGTAAGGTTTTTTAGCAAATATACAGACAATAATTTTGCCAAAATGGTTTTCTCTATGAATAAAAATAATTTATTTTTTGAAAGTGTTTATCAAGTTGTGGAATTAATTCCCAAAGGTAGAGTTACCTCTTATGGGGCAATAGCGGCTTATTTGGGCAGTAAACAATCGAGCCGAATGGTTGGTTGGGCCATGAACGCCTCGCATCACCTATCCTATTCAATACCAGCACATCGAGTGGTTAATCGCAATGGATTACTGACAGGAAAAAGTCATTTTGGCGGAAATAAAATGGCAGATTTACTCACACAAGAAGGGATAAAAATCGAAGAAAATCAAATCACTAACTTCGAAGAGGTTTTTTGGGACCCGTCCAAAGAATTAACTATTCTGTAAAAAAACAACAAAATACTGATGTAGGTCATTTTCTTTATTTACAGCCAACTCTATTTTCGTAAACTTATTTTTTTCTGTGAAAATTCTTGCCCCTACAGATTTATCTCAACTCTCTATCAATGGCGTAAAATATGCCGCTGCACTCGCTAATTATTTATTGATGGACTTTGATATTTTGTATGTCATCCACCAACCGATGATGCTTAAATCGGGGGTTTTTAACTCAAAAAAATTAGATGAACTGTTGGAAAATGATGGCATTGAAGAACTAACTCAAATGGTTGCTTCTTTAAAAAAAGAGTTTCCGAATTTAAAAAACATTCAATACCACATTTCACATGCTCCCAAAGTAGATGTAGAAATATGTCAGTTTGCGCACAAGTCTGAATGCGACATGGTGGTTCTTGCAACCCACGGCAGAAGCGGTATTGAATCCATCATTATGGGCAGTGTTACACTTTCTGTTATTAACAGTTGTTCTGTGCCTGTTTTAGCCATCCCTAGTAACACAACATTTAGTCCCGTAAAAAACATTGCATTACCTGCCAATCTTACTGAAATAGAATACCAGTTAAATACAATTATTCCGTTCGCCTTGCTGTTTAATGCTTACATTGAAATAGTTCATGTTAGCAAACAAAAACTTGAAAAGACCAATGAAATAGAACTTGCTTTCAAAAAATTTGTCGACAAGCAATTGTATCCCAAAATCCATTATCATCTTATCAAAAATGATGATATCCCCACCGGAATTATCTCATACCTTGACGCAAACAAATGTGATATGATTATCTTCTTTACACATGAACTAAGTCTGTATGAGCGCATTTATAATTTAGGCATTTCTAACAAGGTTATCCCTTTTGCTAATTTACCCATATTAATCATTAAAAGTTTTTAACGGTAATATAAACCACCTGTTTCCTGCCCAAATCATCGCTACAAGTAATTTTCAATTTGCCAATTGGCATTTTTACAAAAACCGCTTGATTCGGATTGGTTTGACGTATCAGTTTGTCATTGACAAACCAATAAATAACTTTTGCTTGATGATCAACAGACGCATTCAACATCATTTTACTGTCCGAGTTTTCTTCCACCAAATACTCTGATTGATGGGTCGGTGACACTATTTTCAACTCCCCGTAAGTCTCTACCCGTTGACAACTTGGATTGTGCTGAGGCCATTTTTTATATACTATTTTTTCTTGCTCGTAATAATTGATTAATTCTGCGGGTAAATTGGGGTATTGTTTCTCGAAATACGAATTGTTTTCCAAGCAACTGTTGCAATAATACAAAGAACTGTCCTTGTTCACTTTCAATCGAATACTGTGCTGACAGATTTTCTGCACCGTTTGTTTTTCTATAAATGGTTCATTCATTGTTTGTTGGCAATCGTCGGAAGGGACATAACCCGATTGATTGCAAACTGCGCGATAACTAATGCCTTTGGGTTCGCTAAACCACTGCTTTTTCGAATTGTAATCAATGGCATTAAAAACTTCAAACAACAAAGGAGTCGCCATGTCTCCACCATTTAAAGAAGCAACCCCTTCGCCATCAAAATTACCAAGCCACACCCCCACTGTGTATTGTTTGTTGTAACCCACAGCCCAGGCATCTTTTCTACCAAAACTAGTCCCGGTTTTCCATGCCACTTTGGGTATCCTAAACGTAGAATTGAATAACTGCATGGGCAAATCGGGCCTTTGAACTGTTTGCAATATGGAACTTACCAAATAAGAAGCGGCAGGACTTAACACCGGATTCAAAGGACCGTTTGGCGCTGTTTTTAAAAATTTTTTTCTTTTCAAAACACCTTCGTTGGCAAACATTGAATAAGCCATAGTAAGTTCTTCTAGGGTAACACCACAACCTCCCAAAGCCAAACTTAATCCTAAATTTTGATTTTGAAGATTTGCAAATCCGCTAGTTTTTAAAAAACCCTTAAATGATTTTACGCCTAATTCGTTTAATAAATTGACCGCAGGAATATTTAAAGACTGCACCAAAGCGTCTTTTATTTTCACTCTTCCTTTAAAAGTTTCGTCATAATTTAATGGCGAATAAACGCCATAATTTACAGGAATGTCCAAAACTACAGTTTCGGGTGTGTAAAGTCCTTTTTCAAAAGACAAGCCATACAAAAACGGCTTCAAAGTACTACCGGGAGAACGAACGGCCTTTACGCCATCAACCTGCCCAAAGTGTTCCGCATCATTAAAATCATTGCTCCCACAATAAACTAGCACATTGCCTGTTTTATTGTCGACAATCATTAAACTTCCATTGTTAATGTTTTTCTCCTTCAGCTTTTCAACGTACTGATTTAACAAAAGCTGCACTTGAACTTGGTATTGATAAGAAACTGTAGAATAATATTTACTTAATTCTGATTTAGAGGCTAACAATCGGTTGCAAAACTGAGGCGCTATTTTGGGCATTGGAAAATACTGAATCGAAAAAGTTTCCATCAAAGCATCATCAATGGTCGATTGGGATAAATTTAAAAAAGGTGATATTTTTTTAATCCATTTATTCTTGGCAATTTGAATCGCTGCTTGATTTTTTTTGATATTCAAACTGCTTGGTTTATTGGGAATAATAGACAAAGCCACACACTCCGACAGACTTAAATTGTGAGGCGCTTTTCCGAAAAATATATAGGTTGCGCTTCCCACACCTTCAATATTACCTCCGTAGGGCAACAAATTAATATACATTTCCAAAATTTCCTTTTTGGAAAACCGATATTCCAATTGAACCGCCCTATACAACTCAGTCAGCTTATTAAAATAGGTTCTTTTTTGTGGTTTTATAAGTCGAACCACTTGCATGGTAATGGTTGAGGCGCCCCCTTTTCTTTGTCCTGAAACACTGTTATTAAACAAAGCTTTGAGGATTGAAACAGGATTAAACCCGTAGTGATAATCAAACCATTTGTCCTCCTTCAAAACTAAGGTTTTTATAAACAAAGGCGAAACCTCCTTTAGTGGAATATGCAAGCGCCATTTGTCAGATTTATTGAGATAGACACTCATTAATTCACCATCTTTGGCATAAACACTCTTTGAATAATCAACAGAAAACTGAAAAGGAAATACCCAATTGAGCAACACAAAAGTTAAAACAAGCGCATACAGAAAATGGCCTGTCTTGTTCAATATATGATTGACTTTTCGTCTCATTTACTTTTCAAAATTAAGTTAATTTTATTACTATTAATTTGTTTAATTTTGCATCAATGTCCAAATTTATCATTAAACAAGCCCATGTTATCAATGAAGGTAAAACAGAAGTATTAGACGTATTAATTCAAAACGATAGAATAGAAAAAATAGCGCCTTCTATCAACGAGCCTAACACTAGGGAAATAAACGCAGAAGGCTTGTTTTTAATGCCGGGAGCAATAGACGACCAAGTTCACTTTAGAGAACCTGGATTAACTCATAAAGGGGATATTATGACAGAAAGTAGAGCAGCTGCTGTAGGTGGAGTTACTACTTTTTTCGAAATGCCCAATACATCTCCGCAAGCCGTTACTCAAGCATTATTGGCCGATAAATATGCCATAGCTCAAAGAAATGCTTTTGCCAATTATTCTTTTTTTATGGGCACTACCAATGACAATTATGACGAGGTAATGCGCACCGACCCTAAAACTGTTTGTGGCATCAAAATATTTATGGGAAGCAGCACCGGTAACATGTTGGTTGACGATGCACTTGTTTTAGAAAAAGTATTTGCCAATGCCCCTACAATTATTGCAACCCATTGTGAAGATGAGCAAACGATTAAAAACAACTTAGCGCATTATTTGGCAGAAAGCAATCAACAATTAAACATCCATCATCATCCACTTATTCGTTCAGAACAAGCGTGTTACTTAAGCAGTAGCATGGCGATAGATTTGGCTAAAAAGAACGGAACACGTCTTCATATTTTACATATCTCTACAGGTATTGAAACGACATTATTTACCAATAAAATCCCATTAAAGGACAAAAAAATAACCGCAGAAGCTTGTATTCACCATTTGTGGTTTTCGGATGAAGACTACAAAGAAAAAGGAAATTTCATTAAATGGAATCCTGCTGTAAAAACCGCGAATGACCGTTCTAAAATATGGGAAGCTTTGCTTGATGGCAGAATTGATGTTATAGCGACAGACCACGCACCACATACGTTTGACGAGAAAAACCAAGCATACGCTCAAGCCCCTTCAGGCGGCCCTTTGGTTCAACACAGTATTCAAGCCATGTTCGATTTTTATCATCAAAATAAAATCAGCAAGGAAATGATAGTTGAGAAAATGTGCCACAATCCAGCCATATTATTCAACGTGAAAGAAAGAGGCTATATAAGAGAAGGCTATTTTGCCGACTTAGTATTAGTTCAACCCAAACCACAATTGGTTAAAAAGGAAGAATTACTTTACAAATGTGGATGGAGTCC
>JBIPNH010000069.1:0-11589 GCA_044373665.1 Bacteroidia bacterium | reverse complement strand
AGAAAAGCAAAACCTTCTGTCCATTTCTGAGATTCAAAAAACTATTAATAAGAAATTCTCCAAAGACAGTATAGTGATTCTTCCTTATGGAAATGCTTTAGTCTATTCAAATGCTCGCATTAAGCAGCCGGAATACAAAGATGAGGGTAATAAATTGAATAGAGATCCGGGATACCGATTGATAAAAGTAAGCAAAGCTGGAAAAAATTGGGAAAATGGCTTCATTTATATAGCCCGAAGTAAAGACCCAAAAATGCAGAAAAGAGTTTATCACTTTGATGCCGTTACCGGAAAACTTCTTTTTATTACTGAAATTTACAATGTTACAAATTAGTAACTCAGATTAACCATAAAATCAATAGGCTTGTTAAACATTCGATTCTAACACAATACCATTTATATTAATATCTCCAAAACTAACATTCTCCAATCCTAAGGGAACCCAATCTTCAGCCCTCTAAAGCATAAACGCTAACTTAAATTAGCAATCAACCTACCATTCCCATTAGTGACTTTTTACTAGATTAATCTAGTATTCTTAGAGTATCCCAACTATTCAATCCCAAAAAAACATTAATACATCAATCTACCAACTAGAACTTTTATCTTTGCACCCGCTTTTGCCTTCAATTAAAAAATAGGCATTACAATTAAATGGAGAATTTTAAAGCTACTGAATGGATTGTTTGTGAGGAATGCAAAGGACTCGGTAAAAAAAACCGTGCAGTTAAAAAAAAAGTTAAGAAACTTCACCATTCTTCAACCCAATCAAGTGAAGTAACAGAAGACACACAGCCTCAGTTCCATTTAGAAAATTGTTTGGTTTGTGATGGCAAAGGACTTATTCCTGCTGTCACCCCTCCTACTATTGATTCAGCGCATTTTCCACATGTGGCCATTATCGGTGCAGGTATTGGTGGAGTTGCACTTGCAGTCGCTTGTTTACACCGTGGTATTCCTTTTACTTTGTATGAACGTGACGATAGTTTTAATGCACGATCGCAAGGATATGGATTAACCTTACAGCAAGCAAGTAAAGCCATGTCTGGATTGGGTATTTCTAAACTCAATAAAGGGGTGGTTTCTACCAAACACATTGTGCACAATACCGAGGGCAAAGTAGTAGGTGAATGGGGTATGCGCAAATGGATGGAAATAAACCCCAAGGCGGAACCTCGAAAAAACAACATCCACAACATTCACATTGCCCGTCAGGAATTGCGTTTGGAATTGCTCAATCAACTTGGCAAACACTCCGAAGTACAATGGGGACATCAACTGACCGAACTAAAAACGACCGACTCAAATAAAGTAAAATTAAGTTTTATGGTCAACGATTCAATAAAACAGGTAAACGCAGATTTGGTAGTAGGTGCCGATGGCATAAGAAGTGCTGTGCGTAAGATTATCATTGGCGAAGAAACCACTCCCCTGCTTTATTTAGGTTGTATCGTTATTTTAGGTATTTGTAAACTAAGCGAATTGCAACATATCCAAAGTCACTTGCTCGATTCGGCTACGGTATTTCAGACCGCCAATGGCCACGAACGCATATATATGATGCCCTACGATACCCAATCGATAATGTGGCAATTAAGTTTTCCCATGACCGAAGAGGAGGCCAAAGTATTAAGTGCAAAAGGTGCTTCTGCATTAAAAGAAGAAGCCTGCAATAGAATACAGTGGCATGCACCCATTCCTGAAATTTTAGCAGCAACAGAAGACGTCAATATTTCGGGTTACCCTGTTTACGACAGAGAATTACTACATCCAGAATGGCTAGAAAAGGCAGGACCAATCACTTTAATTGGCGATGCCGCGCATCCTATGAGTCCGTTCAAAGGTCAAGGAGCCAATCAAGCATTAATTGATGCATTGGTGTTAGCAAGAACCATTTATACCAATTGCAAATCATCCAATCAATGGCAAAAAACGGGATTAAGAACACAGGTTTTATCTGAGTTTGAAAATGACATGATTCACCGCAGTGCAGTTAAGGTCAAAGAATCGAGGGCAGCTGCACAATTTCTTCATTCAGATGTTGTATTACAAGAGGGTAATATAACACGTGGCGGTTGTGCCAAAACTTTAATGGAATAGTCTTTTATAGTATTGAAAGTAACCTATTCATGAACCAAAAACTTAAAAACACACTTACAGTCTTAGGACTCATAATTACGGTACTTATTGTGAAAATTGCCATCGACAATTATAATTATTACGAACTTGGTGAATCAAATACTTTTCTTTTAAATATCGGCGAACGTTTAACAATAAAAATTCGTGAAAATGGGTCGACAGGTTACCAAAACTGTTGGGTGAATGAAGTTGATTGTAAGCACTTAAAAATCAACAACAGAGATTACAAAAGTAGCTTTCATGAATCTATTGGTTACATTGGTGCTGGGGGCACAGCATACTTAACATTTATTGGAACATCAATCGGAACAGACTCCATAAAAATATCAAGAATTCCCTCGAGTGACACTTGTTCTTGTAAAGAAAACCCTAGCAATCAATCCCAAAATTTTAATCCTCAGACAGGATATCAATTTATTGTCAATGTGAAACAATAAAAAACAATATCACATAGTTTAGTTCAATTTTAAAATGGTTAATTATGAAATGGAATTTAATTTATAAGTTTCCGAAAAATAAATTTACTGTGATTGCGAAATTATTGAACCGCCCTTATGAAAAGTTTTTGAAAATTTAATCTCATTGTAAAAAAAACAGTTCTAAATGGCATAAAATGTGCAATCAACCACATAACAAATACTTTAAATTTAGTCCTATTTATATTATCTTTGGAACATGAGTTTAGGGCTTAAATTTTTGAAAAGTGATTACTTTAGTGAATATAAAACACAATTAAAAATTGACGTTGAATCTATCTTTACGACTTTAAAAAACAGACCACAAGTCATTGATGACTTTAAATTTTATCTTGCTAATTCTGCTGTCCATTCTTCAAATATTGAGGGCAATACAATTAGTTTTGACACCTATTTAAAGTCAAGCGAATTTAATTTACACCTCAAAACGAAAGAAATTAAAGAGATTGAAGACTTAATAAATGCATACCAATTTGCAAGAGAAAACGAATTGACACTCAGCAATGCGCTGAAAGCTCACGAAATTTTAACACCATCCATTCTTGTAAAAAAAGAACGTGGTAAAATCAGAAAAGTAAAAGTTGGTGTAAGAAGTGAGGGACGACTCATTTACTTAGCAGTTGAACCCGAGTTTATTAAAGAAGAACTTGAAAAACTCTTTGCTGACATTACTATTTTATTAAATTCCAAATTAACAACAGCAGAAATATTTTATTATGCAGCCTACATACATTTAGTTTTTGTATACATCCATCCTTTTGTGGATGGGAACGGAAGGGCAACTCGTCTTATTGAAAAATGGTTTTTAGCAAAAATGCTTGGAGACATTGCATGGTTTATTACTTCAGAAAAAAATTATTGGGACAATCGACCAACTTATTATAAAAACCTGCAAAATGGTGTAAATTATTATGAAATAAAATATGAAAAGAGTGTTCCATTTTTACTTATGCTGCCTAACTCTTTGTTAGATGAAATAAGTAACAGTGACATTTTTTAATACCAAATAAAGAAAATGGCATTAACAAAACATGAATACTTATTGAAATGCCCCCATCCAAAAACTAGTTTTAGAGTCGTTGGTTTTGAATTCATGTTCCCCTCTCCCTTGGCATAGATTCGCATGTAATTTTATTTCTATAATTTGTAAAATAAAGCAAGTGAATAGTTTAATTTTACAGACATCCCCGTTAAGTAAAACATTGGTCATTGGATAATTAAAAACATAAGCACACAATAATTTGTTTAATATAAAACCTTTGAAGTTTTTAATTAATAAAAATGATAAAATACTTACTAATATTACTGACACTAAGTGCTTACACTAATTCAAACATGAACAAAATTTACACCTTTTCAAAACAATCAAACATTAAGGAATGGCGTATTGTAAACGATGGGGTAATGGGTGGAATATCCAAAAGCTCATTGGTTCTTACTGACACAGGCAATGGTAAATTCTCAGGACACGTTTCTTTGGCGAACTATGGAGGATTTGCATCGATACAACTGAATACCTCGATAAAATTAGTTGATGAAAAGAAGTTTATTGTATTGCGAATAAAAGGAGATGGTAAGCGCTATGAATTTCGTTTAAAGGGACTTAATTCACAGTCTGAGTCATACGTACATCAATTTAGCACTTCAGGGAAATGGGAAAATATCAAATTAGCTTTGAACGAATTTTACCCACAATACAGAGGCAGTAAATTGAACATTCCAAATTTCAATTTTAAAAGCATTGAACAGTTAAGCTTTTTGATAGCCAATAAGCAAGAAGAAGACTTCGAATTGTTAATTGATTGGATAGGTTTAGAGTAAAATAGTGATTGAAAATTAACTCTTATGGTAAAAACATCAATTAACAATCGAACAAAAATAATCTCAACATCTGAAGTGTTTAAAATCCTACCCCATGTTCAAAACTAAATAACAAACTTTTATAAGCGAAACTTAATTACATAAAAAAACAGTTCGGTTAAATGCCCTTTTAGTTGTTTTTTTTAATTGATTTTTATAAATTTGTTGGAAATAATGCAACGACATCTGTCTACTGACAAATAGATTGACACACTAAAACAATTAAATTATAAAATTTTGAAAATCACAAAACCTCTAATCTCGCTGATACTAACATTAACAACATTTTGTTCCTATGGGCGTGACAAAACAAATGACAATTTTCCTACCGACTTCAAAAGAGTTCAAATAGGCATTAATTTTTCACCAGATATTTGTTTTCGGACTTTAAAGGACAACGAGAACAGTGCTACAAGCAATATTGTTATGAAATATAACAAACAAAGAGAGACTTTCAAAGTGGCATATACGGGTGGATTGAATGTCTGTTATAACATCAAAAAATCCATTGGCATTGAGTTAGGCATTCAATATTCTAATAAAGGATTCCAAACGAAGTTAGATAAGGCTGTCCCTTTAGTTCCTGACCCTGTAAATCCAGATCAATTCAAATACATTTTCAACTATCATTACTTAGACATTCCCTTAAAGGTTAATTTCACTGTTGGGGAAAACAAGATTCGCTTTTTTAGCAGCGTAGGAATAACGACCAATGTCTTTTTAAAACAAATACAAACCAATGTTTATCACTACCCTGACCGCACTGTTAGAACTTCTAATCCAACAAGATACGATTACAAAAAAGTAAATCTGTCACCGACCATTAGCATTGGTATTGATTATAAAATTAACGAGAAAATGAATTTGAGAATTGAACCGACATTTAGATATGGTGTAATAGCAATCAGTGATTATCCAGTGACCGATTATTTGTATAACGGTGGACTAAATATCAGTTATTATTATGGGTTATAAACCATAACCTTCAAGACCTTTTTATCAAATTATATAAATTCAAGTTTATTTTCTCCGATTTCCCATTTAAATGTTTAAAATGCAACAATCCGCAAAAAGAATACAAACAACCTGAATTTGTATTATACTGACTATAAAAGATTAATACACTTTTGTACCCTCAATTAAAAGTCAGAAAAATGAACAAAACAATTTTTATTACAGGTGCAAGTAGTGGCATAGGAAAAGAAACCGCAAAATTATTTCAATCAAAAGGATGGAACGTGGTTGCAACCATGAGAAACCCCGAAAAGGAAACAGAATTAATTCATTTAGACAATGTTTTAGTTGCCAAACTAGATGTTTTGGATATAGACTCAATTCAAAGTGCTTTTCATTCAGGTATTCAAAAATTTGGGAATATTGATGTATTGCTCAACAATGCCGGCTATGGCGCATACGGCCCCTTAGAATCCTTCAGTCGTGAGGAAATTGCTCGCCAGTTCAATACCAATGTTATTGGTCTTATTGATGTTACTCAAGCTTTTTTGCCACATTTCAGAAAAAACCAGAATGGTATTATCATCAACATTTCGTCGATTGGCGGCAAAATGACATTCCCATTGGGTTCATTGTACCACGGAACCAAATTTGCAGTTGAGGGAATCTCTGAATCGCTTCATTATGAAGTTGAGCAATTTGGCGGTCAGGTTAAAATTGTAGAACCGGGCATGATTGCTACAGACTTTAGCGGTAGGTCTTTTGTTTTCAGCAACAATGAAAGCATGGGTGAATATCAACAAACAGTTGGCGCATTGATGACGGCATTGCCCGTTATGACTCAAAATGCGTCTCCTGCAAGTGTAGTGGCAGAAGTTATATTTGAGGCCGCTACAGATGGTAAAAAACAATTGCGTTATACTGCTGGCGAGGATGCCAAAGTACTAATTGAAAATCGCAAACTATATGATGATGAAACATTTATAGGCGGAATTAAATCACAATTTGGACTTTAAAAAATGGCTTTATTAACCTTTTAATCACTACAAATGCTAAAAAATATATTAGGAATTGCCCCAAAACTAGAATCAGATGGTTCTTACAGCCCTTCAAAAGTTGCGTTGAGATTGGCTACTCAAAAAAAGACAGACTATGAAAATATTGTTTCTAAAAAATACCAAGGCAATAAAACTAAAATCCTTGTAATTTTTACAGAACAGAAAAACATGACAATGCAAAATGGCAAATTGTTTTCTACAGGCAATCACCCCGTTGAAGCATTGTTGCCCATGATGCATTTAAAAAATGCTGGTTTTGATTTTGAAATAGCCACACCAACAGGAAAACCTGTTATTTTTGAAATGTGGGCTTTCCCCGAAAAAGACGAAAACGTAAAGACCTTCTACGAAGCATACAGAAGCAATTTTGAACATCCAAAAAAATTACAAGATTTTGTAAACGCATCTACCGAGCAAACCGCAACCTTTTCAGCCGTATTTATTCCTGGAGGACATGGAGCGATGTTGGGAATTCCAGAAGATAAAAATGTAGGAAGTATATTGACGTGGGCACACGAAAACCATTTGTTCACCATTACGCTATGCCATGGTCCGAGTTCTTTATTAAGCACTATGCTCAACAATCAACCTTTTCTTTACGAAGGTTACAATATGGCTGTATTTCCCGATTCAGTAGATAAAATGACCCCTAAAATTGGGTATTTGCCTGGACAAATGATATGGGGATTAAGCGAAAAATTGAAAAGTTTGGGGGCTAATCTACTCAATACCAAAGCAGATAAAACAGTGTGTGTGGATAGGAAACTAATTACAGGAGCAAGTCCATTGGCGGCCAATGAACTCGGAAAGTTAGCTGCAAAAACTTTACTAGACAATCTTTAAAAACAATTCAAATGACAAAGACAATTTTAATTTCAGGAACCAAAAACGGCTTTGCAATAGAAACCGCATTCATTTTAGCAAGCAGTTATATAATATCAAACAAAATATGAATCCAATTATTAAATATTTCAACGGAGAAAAAAACGAAAGTTATGTCTTTATTCTAATAGGAATATTGGCTTTTGCGATGGCATTGTATTTTATCTTTGTATTAAAATCTTCCTTTTGGAGAGGGGTTGCTATTCCATTTATAATAGTTGCAATGCTTGAGTTTATTGTCGGTTATACCATTGTCAAAAGAAGTCACAAAGACTTAGAAAGGGTTGAAACATTTGTTAAAAACCAAGCTCAAAATATTAAAACAGAAGAAATACCAAGAATGGACAAAGTTTTAAGTAATTTTGTTATTTATAGATACGTTGAAATTGCACTTATAATATTAGGAATTGTATTAATGTATAGTTCCATAAATGACACCTTTTGGAGAGGAATTGGTTTGGGTTTATTTATTCAAGCAAGTATTGTATTGAGTTTAGATTTTTTTGCTGAAAGACGAGGCCATATTTACATGGAATATTTAAAAGAAATAATTGAAAAAACATGAGTGAAATAATCCATCTTCAGTGTATTGCTGACTTAAACAAGTTGTTTAATTTAGGGAATAGTCAACATCCCTTAATTACAATTTTCGACTTCAGCAATGTAACAGAGCAGGTTGAAAACAACACCAAAATAAGCACCGATTTCTATTCCATAATGTTTAAAAATTACTGCAAAAACAACTTTAAATATGGTCAAAAAACAATTGATTTTCAAGACGGTAATTTAATATGTATAGCTCCAAACCAAACAATAGAGATAGACAATGAAGTAGAGACAAGAGAAGACAAGTTAGGTTGGGGCTTGTTTTTTCATCCCGACTTAATCCGTTCAACGTCATTAAACGATAAAATAAAAAATTATAGTTTTTTCCATTACGAAGTTTCCGAGGCGTTGCATCTTTCTGACAAAGAAAAGAAAACACTTTTTGAATGTGTTCAAAAAATCCAATCAGAACTTCATGAGAATATCGATGTTCATAGTCAATCTATTATTGTTTCATCCATTGAACTACTTTTGAATTACTGTTCAAGATACTATGGCAGACAAATGATAACCCGAAGTCAGTCCAACAAATCAATTATTACACAAGTTGAAACGTTATTAACACACTATTTTGCCGAAAACACTATTAAAGAATTGGGAATACCTTCTGTTAAATTTTTAGCTGAAAAAGTGAATTTATCACCCAGTTATTTGGGCGATTTACTTAAAAAGGAAACGGGCAAAAACGCTCAAGAACACATCCATTTACATATTATTGAAAAAGCTAAGGATTCCCTTTTAAATTCGGATAAGAATATTAACGAAATTGCTTACGAGTTAGGATTCGAATATCCCCAATATTTCAATAAACTATTTAAAAACAAAACTGGCAAAACGCCATCGGAATATAGAAACTTGAATTAGGGAAATGTAATAAATAATTAGTTGTAAAATTTTCCAAAATATTCACCAAATTTGTAGTTGAGTAAAACTTATAGAAATTAATTCAAATACTATCGTATCATCAGCAATTGTATTCAATTGAACTTTATAAAACAATCAACTAGATGAAAATCATACTAATATTGTTATTTTCTATCCTTGTATCCTCATGCACTGAGACAAAAAAAGAAGAATTTGAGTTGAATTCATTTCACAAAGACTGGGTTAAACTTACTGAAAAAGAGGGCAAGTTAATCGTTTTCAACTCTTGTGATGCAGGAAACTTATTGTTATCAATATCCCAAAAAAACAATCACTTTAATTTATTACTTCATGGGGAACAAGAAGATTCTGATTTTGAAATTTTAGAGTCTAACCAAAACAATGACACCGTTATATTAAAGACTAAGGATAAAGCGACCAATGAAAATCAAAACTTTAAATTCATTTGGGTCGATAGAGAAAACGGTTTAGGACGTTGGTTAATCACTTTCCCCAATGGACATACCTCAGACCATTTCTTTGTAATTTCGGACAAACAAACAAAATTTGACATCATTACACAACCTTGTGAAGAGTGTTGGGGTGAAGAATGTGAAGAATTAAAGTGATATGACAATTAGCATTCTTTTAATCATCTAAACAAAAAACCAATAATAAAAAAATGAAAAAACTACTTCTTCTCATTACGATAACAATAACAATAAGTAGGCTTGCGGCTATTTGTTCTATGAATTCTCTTACTGTTTTTCCTGTTGGAATGTCTATCAAACAAAATACTATCTTTGTAATTGATGGCTATGCAGCAAGTCAAAAAATTATAAAGGGGCTTAATGATAAATTCCCTATTTATTTGCTTGGTAAAAATCACAAAGTCAAATTAAATATTAAAGAGACTCTTGTAGGGCAATTCAAACTGACACAAGCATTACTTGTTCCTGAAACTGACTTGATAGTGGGAATGGAATACACACTAATAATTGAAAACCTTCCCGAAAACGAATTATTAGTCAGATGGAATAGCGAACTAAATAAAAGCGAACCAATCGTTTATAAAGTAATAGAAGGTAAAGACTCAATTAAACCTATGTTTAAAACAAAACCGAAAGAAATAAAAAAAACTTATTATAATTGGGGTTGTGGCCCTTCAATCTATGTTACTTTCGACTGTAACGTCATAGACAGTTCAGAATATTTAATAAAAACGACAGTCAAATGCATAGAAACTAGAAAAAAAACTACTTATTACATAGCGTCTAATAAAGGAGAAATGGAAATTGGACATGAGATGTGTTCAGGAGCATTTCATTTTGAAGATGGAGATAATTATGAAGTTGAATTTTCATTAATGGATGCTTCAGGTAATTTAACCATTTGGAGCGGATACAGAATACAATTTACCAAACCCATAGACAAAAATGCAAAAGAAGAAGAAAAGGAAGAGGAATACTAAGTTAAACTTCTAGTCATGTTAATAAACTACCACAACTATGAATGACTTTTACAAACTACACCCATTATTTCAATGGCCTGTTGCGATACTATTGCTCGTGATAGGATTTACCCCTTTGTTAACCTTAATTGAAATTGGCCGTGATGAGTTCCTGTTTTACTTTATTTTCATATTATATATCCCTTTAGCACAATTTACATTTACTCCATTTTTTAAGCTTATCGGTGTATATCGTTATTACTCCCCTATGCTTTTAGGATATATGGCAAATGACAAACAGATTGATTTACACAGTGGAACTACTTTTGATTATTTGTGGGTAATGAGAAAAGTGAAACCTGGAATTGAAATGAGAAATCGACTGTTAATGTATCAATTAGAAGGATTACTAAACATCATTCAACAAATCGAAAAAAACAAAATCCCTCAAACAGTTACCATTATTGGCACTTCTTATTTTTTTTCTGACAGAACATTGAAAAAATTAGGGTTTGGAATTGTAAAGCCTTCTTTGTTTTATAGGTTAAATATTTTGGTAAATTTTATAGACATAACGTACTTATATTCTCTCTCCAAAGGAAGATTTACAATACCCAATTTATTGAGGGTAAAAAAAGCAACTATTTCAGGTACAAAAATAGTAGAAAACAAACATAATATTGAAGCAATTGTCTCGCTATTGAGCACAAAACAAGCGAACTAAAAACAAATAATCTTAAGTTTTTGAATTAAAACTTAAGCATCTAATAAAATCCCCCTAATCAATCCGCTATTAATCAATGTTTTCATAGAACTATTTAAGAAATCAGATTAAATAAACAAATAATAATTATTTAACCTATCCTAAGCTAAAAATCGCTTAATTGCACCGCATTAAATCTAGCAAAAAAAAGACAACTCAAAAGAACAGAAACTACCTAAAAACAATTTAATTTTGGTGGTTTTTTATTCGAAGTTAATCTTTAAAACAGTCATGGTTAAACAAAAAAAAATATCAGTATTAATGGCCGTTTATAATACCAACTTTAATTATACAAAAAGAGCAATTGATTCGGTCTTAAAACAAGATTTCCAAGATTTTGAACTTATCATTATTGACGATGGCAGTAAGGAAAACAACCGTGAATTATTGTTGGAGTACGCTGAAAAACACGAAGATAAGATAATCTACATTAGACACAGCAACCGTGGTCAATCTGAATCTATCAATCGCGGTGTGTTATACAGCATGGGTGAATACATCACCATTTTGGACAGCGACGATGAATACAAACCGAAT
>JBIPNH010000190.1:0-3407 GCA_044373665.1 Bacteroidia bacterium | reverse complement strand
AAAGGGAAATGTATTGTAGTAAAAGCTTTTAAATAATTTGGCATTTTCACAATTCATAGCGTTTCGGTATTTGTTTGCCAAAAAGAAAAGAAATGCCATTAATATCATTTCGTCAATAGCCGTTTTAGCCTTTACGGTTTGTACCACTGCCTTAATCATTATCCTTAGTACCATGAATGGTTTTGAAGAATTGATTTTTTCGATGTACAATAAATTCAACCCGGATATTAAAATTACACCCATTGAAGGTAAGTTTTTTGAATACCAATCAACCCTTGCAAAAATAAAAAAAATAGAAGGAGTGGCATTTGTATTGCCAAGTTTGGAAGACCACGCCGTTGTTAGAAACCATGACTATCAAACCATTTGCACGGTTAAAGGGGTAGATGATCGTTATTTTAAAATTAATGATTTGGAAGGCCGAATTACAGAAGGGGAAGCTTTATTAAACGAAAAAAAAGTTCCATTAATGGTTTTGGGCTCAGGAGTAGGAGTAAAAGTAAATGCCTCAACAAGCGGACCTTTCAGTCAGTTAACTGTCATTACACCACGTAGAGGAGATTTTAGTGTCAGCGATCCTGAGGCAGTCAAGCAATTGTTGATACAGCCGTCGGGACTAATTACACTCGATGAAGCCATAAGTAATAAATATGTTTTTGTTCCAATGTCCTTTGCCGAACAACTTTTTGAAACCAATGGGAAAGCTAGTTCATTGGAAGTGAAGCTAAACGCAAATGCCAACGAAGAAAAAGTCTATCAAACCATTCAAACGTTATTAAAAAAGGATTTTAAAGTTCAAAATAGAATGGAACAGCAAGCCACTCTCTATAAGATGTTTAAAAGCGAAAAATGGGCAAGTTTTGCTATTCTTACATTTATATTACTCATTGCAGCTTTTAATGCACTTGGCAGTTTGACCATGTTGGTGATAGAGAAAAAAGAAGACATTTATACTCTGATAAGTATGGGCGCTTCCAAACGAATTATTCAAAAAATATTTTTTTCAATAGGATTCCTTATTTCCTTTTTTGGCGCCTTTTTGGGATTGTTGATTGGTTTAGGTTTAGTGGCTTTACAACAATCTACAGGGTTTATTAAAATGCAAGGCGCTATAGTTGATAGTTATCCAGTTAAAATTAAAGGAGAGGATATACTTTTGGTATTATTTACAGTGCTACTCTTAGGGTTAATTGTTGGGATATTGCCGGCCCGAAAATCAGTTTCAATTGTTAAAAAGTAATGGAGATTTTGTCAGAACTTTTTTTAAATCAATCTGTTGAACTATTACTTTTGTATCCATAAACTTTGAGTCTATTTCAAACCAATATTAATGCCATCGTTTCAGGCCTTTATGCGCATGGAATTAGTGATGTAGTCATCAGTCCGGGAAGTAGAAATGCGCCAATCATAATGTCATTTGTTCGACATCCTCATTTTAAATGTTGGTCAGTTGCAGATGAAAGGTCGGCGGGATTTATTGCTTTAGGAATGGCTAAGGCAAAGCAAAAACCAATAGTATTGCTTTGTACAAGTGGTTCGGCCTTGGTTAATTACTATCCTGCCATAGTCGAAGCATACTACATGCAAGTACCGCTGATTGTGATTAGTGCCGACCGACCCGAAAAAATGCTAGACCGTTGGGATGGGCAAACCATTCATCAATTTGATATTTTCAACCGCCATGTGTATGGGTCGTACCAAACCCCTGAAAATTTGGATGTCAATCAATTTTCGAAAATATTTGAAATAACAGACCAACTTTATTTACAATGTAACGAAGCCATTAAAGGACCTGTTCACCTGAATGTGCCTTTGCGTGAACCTTTGTACGAAGCCGCTAAAACTGTTTTCGACTATCCTGAATACAAGGTGGTGAAAAAGGTAGAAGTGGATGAAGTAGAATGGGAAATAGGGATAGATTCAGAACATTTCTTTCAAGATTTTCCTAAAGTGATGGTTTTGTTAGGGGCCAATAATCCCAATGCTTCTCATGATGAATTAAAAGAACTAAGTCAAAACAGGTTTGCCCTTGTTATTGCCGATGTTATCTCAAATGCGCATGCTTTTGGTACTTTCAAAAATATTGAGTTGTATTTACTAACTGCCACAGATGCTCAAAAAAAACAATTAGTTCCCGATTTGTTAATCACAACAGGGCAAATGATTATCAGCAAACCCTTAAAACAATTGCTGAGAAGCCATCCACCAAAGCAACATTGGCATATTGCTGAAAATGGATATTGTGCCGACCCGTTTTTCTCGGAACCGCAGGTTTTGCAAATGAATTTGCCCGACTTTTTTAGGCAATTTAAAAAGTATTTACCTCAAACGCCCTCAACGTATGTGTCTGAAATTACACTTAATATAGAGCAAGTAAAAAGTAAAATCAAGTGGTCCGAATTTGGCGAATTATCAGCATTGCAGGACGTATTGTGCTCATTGCCCGAAAAATTGGTGCTACATTTATCCAACAGCATGACCATTAGGAATATTTCTTTTTTGGGAGAATATCTCAAAGACCAATGGTGTATTTATGGAAACAGAGGTGTAAGTGGTATTGATGGCTGTACGAGTACTGCTGTTGGAATGGCGATAGTTCAGGCAGAGTTGCCACACTTTTTAATTACAGGTGATGTTGCCTTTTTTTATGACATCAATGCTTTTTGGCATTCTTATTCAATCCTGAATTTTAAAGTTATTTTGATGAACAATTCAGGCGGCGGGATTTTTGACATTATCGACGGACCAAGCCAATTGCCGGAACTGAATCCATATATTAAAACCCCTCACCATCACCATGCAAAAGACATTGCACAACATTTTAATTTGAATTATTTTTGTGCAAATGATAGCAACAGTTTGAAGGGTGCTTTAAAAGCATTTTTGGAAAGTGAAACTTGTAGCATTTTGGAAATACAAACAGATTCAATAAACAATCAATCAATTATTAAAAATATAAAATCTATACAATATGAGTAAAAGAGAATGGCAAACGATTAAGGAATACGACGAAATAAAGTTCGAGTATTTTGAAGGAATCGCGAAAATTACGATTAACAGACCGCGTTATCACAACGCATTTACCCCTAAAACCAACATGGAAATGATAGAAGCGATGGATTATGCACGCGAACATCAAGATATTTGTTGCGTGGTGTTAACAGGAGAGGGCGACAAAGCATTTTGCAGTGGAGGTGATCAAAATATTAAAACATTAGGCGGATACAAAGACGAAGCAGGTATTCCCCGTTTGAATGTGCTCGATTTACAAAAAAGAATACGCTCACTTCCTAAACCAGTCATTGCAATGGTCAATGGTTATGCCATTGGTGGTGGTCACGTTTTACATGTGGTGTGCGACTTAACCATTGCCTCAGAAAATGCTAAGTTTGGACAAACTGGTCCTA
>JBIPNH010000068.1:0-11735 GCA_044373665.1 Bacteroidia bacterium | reverse complement strand
AAAACATTGAATATTTAGTTTGAATAGAAAGTCATGCTTCTGTCCAATCCTTGTTTGTCATTGTCAAGATAAACAGTGTGAGTCGTAATAAAATTCAAAATTCTTTTGCTAACAATACCCCACTGCATTTGGTATGTATCGGCTATATAAATATAAGGTAAAATTGTTCTTTCGCTAGCATTTGGTGATTTGCGATTAAGATAATAATAGTAATCTTCTTGAAGCGTTTCATTGTCTTCAAAATTGGTATTAACAGCCCCTGTAAAAAACATTGAGTTTTTGAAAGTTGGCTTTTGTGTTAATCTGAAAGGAACCGACTTTTGGATAGGTTCGCCTCCAAACGGGTTAACAATTTCCTTTGCAATGCTGTAGGTTTTTTCAGTTGAGTAAGATTGAGCAAAGAATTCGAGAAATTCAATAACTCTAGGAATGACAGTTTCTTCAACAATTTCCTGATTGTGGTAGTTGATGTAATAGTATTTGAGTGTATTAGAATCCAACAAATTAGCTTGGTATTCTTTTTTGATATTGTCAATTAAAACTTGGGCAAAGAACTCCCAATTAACCAATTCGACAAACTCCCCTTTGGGTGTAAGGGCAACTTGGTAAGTTTCGGTTTTAAGGAAATTAAATTTATTCATTTCATCATTCGAGAAAACTCCATTTTTGAAATAATCAGAATAATTAAAATCAATTAAAACAAGCGTATCGCTAACTTCTTTGACCTTAAAAACCATGTATGATGTGTCATACATTAGGAATGTAAAATGACCATTTACATTTTGTCTAAACTTAGTTTCAACCAATTGGTAAACAAGGCGTTCACCTGTTTTAAATTGGGGAACAAAATCGGTTTTAATGATTTCTTCCGTTGTTTGTGCAGAAAGTGAGGAAACGGAAAATAAAATAAAACCAATCCATTTAAAAAACCATCGATTTATGCTTTTCATGTATCTTGTAGATTAAATTTTGAAGTCAGAAGTTGTATGGAACGTAATTTTTGGATTTTGTTCAATAGCAGAATTCAATATCCAAGAGGTTTCTGCCAAAAACACTAAATTATCATCTTTGTCTTTTACAATATTTTTATGTCTAAACTTAATAAATTCATCAATTGCTGATTTATCGCCCGTCATCCAACAAGCTTTATGGAAGTTTCTTGGCTCAAAACGACATTTTGCATTGTATTCATTTTCCAAACGGTATTGTATTACTTCAAATTGTAATTCACCAACCGTTCCAATGAACTTTCTATTCCCTGGATCTTGTCTAAACAACTGTGCTACACCCTCATCTGTTAATTGTTCTATTCCTTTTTCCAATTGTTTAGATTTCATTGGATCGAGATTGATTAACTCTTTAAATATTTCAGGAGAAAAACTCGGTACACCTTTGTACATAAAATCCTCACCTTCTGTTAAGGTATCACCAATTTTAAAGTTTCCGGTATCATACAAACCAACAACATCCCCTGCAAAAGCATCTTCTAACAAGGCTTTACTGTCTGCCATAAAAGTAAATGGACTCGCAAATTTCATATTTTTGTCGAGACGGACATGGTGAAAAAACTTATTTCTTTCGAACTTTCCTGAACACACTCTTAAAAAAGCAATACGGTCGCGGTGACGTGGATCTAAATTGGCGTGTATTTTAAAAATAAATCCCGAAAACTTATTTTCCTCAGGTGATACTAATCTTTCACTGCTTTGTCTGGCTTGAGGATATGGCGCTATTTCTAAAAACTTTTCAAGCAATTCTTTGACCCCAAAATTATTTAAGGCACTCCCAAAAAAGACGGGTGCTAAATCTCCACTTAAATAATAATCAATATCAAACTCACCATAAACACCATCAATTAAATCAACATCAGCTCTTAATTTATCGGCATCTTTATCTAAAAGCTCATCCACCAAAGGGCTGTTTAAGTCATCAATTCTAACGAAGTCTTTCGATATTTTCGTTTTGTTGGCTTCAAAAAAGTTGAAACTGTTGTCATACAATTTATAAACACCTTTAAAATCTCTTCCACCATTGATCGGCCAACTCATTGGTCGAACGCTGATGTTTAATTTTTTTTCAAGCTCATCCAATAAGTCAAACGGGTCGCGACCATCACGGTCAACCTTATTAATAAACACAATAACAGGTGTATTTCGCATGCGACACACTTCCATCAAACGTTCGGTTTGTTCCTCAACACCTTTAACACAATCAATCACTAGAATTACACTATCAACGGCAGTAAGAGTTCTGTAGGTATCCTCGGCAAAGTCCTTGTGACCAGGAGTATCCAAAATATTGACCAATTTGCCATTGTATTCGAAAGTCATTACGGAAGTGGCAACAGAGATTCCTCTTTGTTTTTCTATTTCCATAAAATCACTGGTTGCCGTTTTCTTGATTTTATTAGATTTTACCGCTCCTGCCGTTTGTATAGCTCCACCAAATAATAGAAATTTTTCTGTTAAAGTTGTTTTACCAGCATCCGGGTGACTGATAATTGCAAATGTTTTCCTTTTATGGATTTCGTTGACCAAATTCACATTGCAAATGTATTGTGAATAAACGGATTTAAAAATCTCATTTTTTCATATACAAATACAAGCTTTAATGGTTTAAATTTCATTAATTTATATTTGTTTTTAAGATTTATGATTATAAATTTGCGATAAATAATGAAAAGTTCATTTCTACTGATTTTATTACCATTTATGGCCTGTCACAACAAAGACAATTCTTCCAACAAGGAAGTATTGACTGAATTGGCTGTTAAAAATGAATGGTTAAATCAGGATGAATCTTTTGAAAAACCTGACGATAACTCGAACAACGAAATCAATCAGTATGATTCTGCGAGAGAATTAGTGTTTGTTTCCGACCTCAATAACGATGAGATTAAAGATTCTATTTGGCGATATTTTAAAGAAGGAAATCAACATTTCGTCTCTTCTTTTTCAACTACACCTCTTATCATTTCAGGACAAAGGTCTTATAAATTTTTCAATTCAGGTGATTTAAATCAAGACAATTGGAGTGAAATTGTATTAATAGAAGAAATTCCTGAAGGCTGTTGGGCGGAACTACAAGTATACAGCTACAAAAAGGAATGGCAACTAAAATTAAAAACCATAACTAGCCTGTGTGCAGGTGATTTTTATTTCAAAAGTGAGATTGTTGACAAGCGAAATGCCATCTTTACAAGCTATGGTTTTGTAAAAGATAGTATCCAAAATAATGACACAATAGAAATTGTAGATCCTAACTCTCCTGTTCGCCATATCATTACTTGGTAAAATTTATAAAATAGTAAGGTCTAGTTTCAAAATTACCCTTATATTTGCAAACTTTTTGTTCATTATAAATGCTATCTAGAAGGAATATCCGAATCAAAGTTCTTCAACAACTCTATGCTTTCCAACAACAGGAACAGTTATCATTACCTAACTCTATTAAGTCTTTAAAGGAGAACTTTAATAATATCTATGATATTTATTATTTCTGCTTAGAATTTCTGTCAGACTTTAATACTTATTTGGAATCTGAAAGAGAAATAGAAACCCAAAAATACTTTCCATCGAAAACGCACATACTCAAAACGCATGTTATTGACAAATTGGCATTTCACACCGCTTTGGAAGAAAGTGAAGATTTCAGACTGTGTAAGTCAAAATCAAAACACAATTGGCAACATCACGGTAATTTGTTTGATAAATTATTTGAAGATTTAGTTCAATATGATTTTTTTATTGAATATAATATCTTTGATGAACCTTCATTAGATGCTCAGAAAACTTTTCTAACCAATTTATATGAATTGTTGTTCAATGAATTCGATTTGTTTGACAGCATATTGTCCGATGAATATGTTTTGTGGGAAGATGACTCTGCAGATGTTTTGCAATCAATAATCAAAACCATTGACAAGTTTTACGAAAAGGAAAAGCTTTCGATAGAGAAACCTGCTATCAAACAATTGGAAGCTATGCAATTTGGCGAAGAATTATTGTCGAAATGTGTGGTTGAAAAAGATTATTTGGATGATTTAATCAGCAAAAACACATCGAATTGGGATTCAGAACGATTAACAATTATGGACATTATAATGTTGAGAATGGCATTGTCTGAATTTTTATATTTTGAAACTATTCCACCGAAAGCCACAATTAACGAGTATCTAGATATCGCCAAAGTATACAGCACGCCTAAAAGTCACGTGTTTTTGAATGGTGTGTTAGATAAAATCAGAAAACTATTGGTTGAAGATGGTAAATTGATAAAATCAGGAATTGGATTGAAAAACGATTAAAATTATTATTTTTGCAAACAATAACGAATATCATTATGAAAAAAAATATAGCATTTACATTAGGCACTTCTTTCATTCTAACTGTTATTAGTTCATGCGGTAATCAACCGGCAAGCGAAACTAACAATGTATCAGTTGATATGATAGAAAATCCTTCGACCTCAACCGATCCTGCAAAAACTACGGATATGGTTACCGAAATAACTTTTGATAACTTAAACCACGATTTTGGAGATATCATTGAAAAACAAAAAGTAGAACATACTTTTACATTCAAAAACACAGGGAAAGTTGATTTATTAATTAACAACTGTGAGGCTGCCTGTGGATGTACTGTACCACGTTGGCCAAAACAACCTATCAAACCAGGAGAAACTGGAGATATAAAAGTTGTTTTTGACAGTGATGGACGTTCGGGTGTAAATAATAAAATGGTGACAGTATATGCCAACATACCTGACAACAAAATCGTTTTAAATTTCAGAGCTAACGTAAGAGCCGTTCAAAATCAATAATAATACAATATGTTACATTTATCTATATTAATGCAACCTCCTGCTCAAGGAGGAAGTTCAGCCTCATTTTTTATAATGATGGGTTTAATGGTCGTGGTTATGTATTTTTTCATGATCCGTCCTCAACAAAAGAAAGTGAAATTACAAAAAACCTTTGTTGAAGGGTTAAAAAAAGGTGATTTCATTGTTACAACAGGTGGAATTCACGGTAAAGTGTATTCTGTTGAAGATGCAACAATTGTTGTGGAAACTGAAGGAATGTCTAAATTAAAGTTAGAAAAAGCTTCAATTTCTGCTGACCTTAGTGCGCCTTTAAACAAACAAGCTTAATCAAACTTTGCCATGATAAAACTTGGCATAACAGGCGGTATTGGAAGTGGGAAAACCACTGTATGCAAACAATTTGCTCAGTTAGGTATTCCCATTTACAATGCTGATGAAAGAGCTAAGTATTTAGTCAATCATCATACAGACTTACAAAAAGAAATTATACTTCATTTTGGTGAAGATAGTTTTATTAATGGTGAATATAATAAAGCGTATATCTCAAATATCGTTTTTAAAGATTCCCAAAAACTTAAGATTCTCAATCACATTATACACCCTTATGTATTTAATGATTGGGAATCTTTTTGTTTAACACACCAAGCATCACCTTATGTTATTAAAGAAGCTGCAATAATGCTTGAAACCGAAAGTAAAAATACGGTAGACCGCATTGTATTAGTTTATTCCCCTATGGAATTACGAATTAAGCGCGTAATGGCAAGAGATGGCGTTGAAGAAAGCTTGGTTATAAATCGCATTAAACAACAAATGCCTGAAGATGAGAAAATGAAACTTGTAGATTATATCATTTACAATGACGATGAACATTCACTTGAAAATCAAGTTTTGAATCTACACCAACAATTAACAAACAACCCAAACTAACTTTCCTTTTTTGGTTCGTGAAGTAAGCCTTCCGACTTTGCAATAATCATAGCAACTACAGCATCTCCGGTCACATTTATCGTTGTTCTAAACATATCTAATGGTCTGTCAATAGCAAATATTAATGCCAAACCTGCTTCTGGAATTCCAGCCTGAGCAAGAACAATAACCAACATAACCATACCAGCACCCGGAACGGCAGCACTTCCTATGGAGGCCAAAGTGGCAGTAATGATAATACCTAATTGAGTGGATAAAGACAATTCCATTCCAAATGCTTGTGCAATAAAAACTGCTGCAACCGCTTGGTATAAACTAGTTCCATCCATATTTACAGTTGCTCCAATTGGTAGCACAAAACTTGCAACCTCCTCGTCAACACCCAAATGTTCTTCTACTCTCTCCATTGTAACAGGCAAAGTTGCAGCACTTGAGCTTGTGGAAAAAGCTAAAAGTTGAGCAGGTAAAATCCCATTCATAAAAAATTTAGGTGTTTTTTTGGTAAATACATAAACCAAAAACAAGTAAAACAACATTATAATAGCCAATCCTAAAATGACGGTTAAAGCATAAATACCTAAAGCTTTGAACAAATCTATTGAAGGCGATTCAACCACTAAAGCGGTCATTATTGCAAATACACCGTAGGGTGCAACCTTCATTATTAAATCAATAATTTTCAGGATCAACTCATTCAAACTGTCAAAGAAATCAATCAAAGGTTTAGCTTTTTCTTGGGGTATTAATATCAAACCAATTCCCATTAGAATAGCAAAGAATATTACTTGAAGCATATTGCCATTGTCGGAGGCGGCTTTAACGATATTAGAAGGAACGATGTCTTCAATAGCTTTTAACGGACTTTGACTTTTTTGGTTTTCAGCCATTTCAATTTTCGACTGCGCTTCACTTTCAAAGTTTTTAAGTAATTCTTGTTTGGTAGATTGTTCTAAAAAATCTCCCGGTTGAAGAATGTTAACCATAACAAGTCCAATAGAAACTGCTATAACGGTTGTTGCTAGATATATCCCAATGGTTTTGAATCCCATTTTAGACAATTTCGAAATATCTTTTAAATCGGTAACCCCTTTAATTAAAGATGCTAAAATTAAAGGGACAGCTATTACTTTAAGGGCATTAATAAAAATATTACCAAAAGGTTTAATCCAGTCGATAGCCAATGATTTACCAAAAGGAAATTGGATTAACACTATGGCGACCAAAACTCCCATTGCCATTCCTAGTAAAATTTTCCAATGTAATGCTAATTTTTTCATTCAATCAATAATTGATGCAAACATATTACAAATTTTGATACATTCATCGACTTAGATAGAATTAAACCAATATTCTGATTTTCAATTTTTCTATTATTAACTTTTAACTATTTAATCATTAACTATTATATTCGCAAACAGAATGCGTGTATCACTGAATTGGCTTAAAAGCCTAGTATCACTTGATTTAAATCCTGTTGAGATTGAACAAATATTAACGTCAACAGGACTTGAAGTAGAAAGTTATGAAGAAATTTCCTCCGTTAAGGGAGGATTAAAAGGGCTAGTCGTTGGAGAAGTAATGGAATGCGAAAAACATCCAAATGCAGATAAATTAAGCCTTACCAAAGTTGACATAGGAAGTGACACTCTTTTATCAATTGTTTGTGGCGCTCCTAATGTTGCTAAAGGTCAAAAAGTAATTGTTGCCACCGTTGGAACCACTATTTTTCCTTTAAAAGGAGACTCATTCACCATACAAAAAGCTAAAATTAGAGGCGAAGCGAGCGAAGGAATGTTATGTGCCGAAGATGAAATTGGATTAGGAGAAAGTCATGACGGAATAAAAATTCTACCTATCGACATCCAAATTGGCACTTCTGTTGCCGATTATTTCAAGGTTGAAAATGATGTTGTTTTTGAAATCGGACTGACCGCTAATCGTGGCGATGCTGCTTCGCATTTAGGGGTTGCAAGGGAATTGGCTACGGTTTTAAATTTACCATTAAACCAATTATCAAACCTACCCTTAAAAGCAAGCTCCTCCTTTCCTATTGATATTAAAGTAAAACAAACTTCTGCTGCTCCGCGATATTCTGCACTAATAGTAAAAAATGTAAAAGTTGAAGAAAGTCCTGATTGGTTAAAGAATAAACTTAATTCAATAGGCATTAAATCTATCAATAATTTGGTAGACATAAGCAATTATGTTTTGCATGAATTGGGTCAACCGCTTCATTTCTTCGATTTGGATAAAATTAAAAATCAATCATTAAGCATTGATTTTTCAGAAGTAGGTGATAAATTCATTGCACTTGATGGAAGTGAATACAATTTGAAAGGCAACGAGTTGATGATTTCCAATGAAAAGCAACATTTGTGTATGGCAGGTGTTTACGGAGGCTCAAACAGTGGCGTTACCGAACAAACACAAAACATATTGATTGAAAGTGCTTATTTTTCGCCAGATACAGTTCGAAAAGCAGCAAAACAACATGGCATTTCTACTGATTCTTCATACCGTTTTGAACGTGGTACCGACCCGGAAATGACTGTTAAGGCGCTTGAAAGAACCGCTTTTTTATTGACTGAATTATTGGGTGAAACTATTGAAATTAGTGGTTACTTTGATTTCTATCCTGAAACATTACACCCCTTCAATATTGCACTTTCTATTCCTAAAATAAAAAAGATTGCAGGTATTGAAATACCTGAAGAACGTATCACTCAAATTTTAAATGGATTGGGTATTACCATTAGTCAAAAAGAACAAGATGTTTGGCATTTATTGGTTCCTAGATTCAAAGGAGATGTAACAAGAGACATTGATGTGATTGAAGAATTACTTCGTATTTACGGTTTAAACCAAATTCCTTTGAACAAGCACATTCAAATGTCGCTTGACTACAGACCTGTTAACACCTTGTTTCAAACTCAGAAACAACTAACAAGTTTGCTTGTAGGCATGGGATTTCATGAAATAATGACTAATTCTTTGAGTTCTGACAAGTATTACGAAGACAAGTCGAAATTGGTTTACATGAGCAATCCTTTGAGCAGTGAAATGAATGTAATGCGTCAAAATTTACTTTATTCGACATTAGAATCGATTGCATACAACAAAAACAGAAAACAAAACAACACCCACTTTTTTGAGTTTGGAAAAACTTACGTCAACAAAGAAGAAGGTTTTGCTGAGCAAGATCAATTAATCATTGCTTGTTCGGGCAATAATCACAATGAAAGTTGGGAAAGCAAACAAAAACCCGCTGACTATTATTTCTTAAAATCAATTGTTTCCAGAATTTGTAATTTTTATCAAACCCCATTAAAACAAGTTAAAATAGAAAAAGTAGATTCAGCAACCCTCAAGACTTTCAATTTGAAAGAAGAGGTTTATTATGCGATTGTTTATTGGCATGATTTAGATAAAAACAAAATACAAAAGGCCTTTAAACTTGAAGATATTCCTGTTTTACCAAGCGTAAGAAGAGATTTGAGTTTGGTATTGGATAAGCAGGTTAACTTTGTGGAAGTTGAGAAAATTGTTAAAAAATTAGGCATTAAGCATTTAATAAACACCAATGTATTCGACGTTTATCAGGGTAAACCGCTAGAACCAAATCAGAAGTCCATGAGTTTGAGTTTTGAGTTTTTTAACAAAGAAAAAACACTAACTGATGAAGAAATTGACCCTCAAATGGATCAGTTAATGTCCCAATTTGAAAACCAACTAAAAGCAATTATTCGTAAATAATTAAAGTTATGGAAGCGATTATTCAACGTTTGGAAACTATAAAGTTAAAAATAGCATCAATTCACTCCAATAACAGTGAGTTGTCTGCAATTATTAAACAAAAGAACAAAGAAATTGAACGCTTAAAAAAGTTAATAGAAATTCAAAATAACACTATCAAGGAACAAGAATACAAACTAAAGATTAAGAATATTGCCGAACAAGCCCTTTCTAATGATGACGATGCAAGCCAATCGATAAAAAGAAGGGAGTTGAAATTCAAAATCAATGAAATGCTTAAAGAACTTGACAAACTATCACATTTAATACACCAATCCTAATGAAACACTTTTCTACACACTCTAAAATCTGGATTTATTTTTCTAGCGCCCCAATTACAGGCGATAAAAAAGATTTTATTTCATCAAAATTAGAGCACTTCTGCCAGGAGTGGACTGCTCATAATAAGCAATTAAAATCTTCATTTGATATTGTCGATGAACATTTTATTGTACTATGTGTAGATGAATCTCAAAATACCGCAACTGGTTGTAGTATCGACAAAAGCGTTCATGTTCTGAAAGAAATATCTAGCTTTTTGGACGTTAATCTTTTTGACAGAATGTTACTTCCATTTCACAATGGCAATGGTGTAGAATATTGTCATTTTCAGGACATTTCTGAATTATACAAAAATAAGTCAATCAATGATGAGACGGTGTTTTATGACTTGTCAATCAATTTTTTGTCAGACTTACAGACCGATTTTAAATTACCGTTAAAGCAACATTGGTTGAGTAAACATTTAAACTAAGCATGCAATCAAACTACAGAAACTATAACATTTGGTTCAGACTAACTCATTGGTTATTGGCCTTGGGCATAGTTGTTATTTCATTAACTATATTTTTGCGATTGAATTGGATGAACAAAGACGCAATGTCTACCATCATACAAACAGAACTGACTAAAATAGATATTGTTATTGAAAAAGACGCAAGCATAAAAATAGCTAAAAAAATTAGAAATGAAATGTGGAAATGGCATGTATTTACAGGCTATTTTTTGGTGTTTGTGTTTTTACTTCGTTTGACAATGGCAAGTATTGGTAAAATGATATTTCTAAATCCTTTTCAAGATGAAATTACACTAAAACAAAAATTTCAAGCATGGGTGTATCTAAGTTTTTACTTTTTAATGTTTGTCTCACTCTTAACTGGTTTATTGATAGAATTTGGTCCAGCCGATATACATGAAACAATGGAAACCATTCACAAATTGTCTTTGTATTATTTAATAAGCTTTGTTGTTCTCCATTTTGGCGGACTATGGATTGCTGAAAAAATAGAAAAACAATCATTAGTTTCTAAAATGATTGCCTCAAAAGAATAAACATGAAAAGAACATTAATACTTGCTACCCTTCTTACTATCACAGTAATTTCTTGTAATTCAAGCAAAAAACCCGAAGAAACAAAAGTAAAAGACTCTGTTGAGAATGTCGAAGTTAAGTCTGTAGAAACAATTATACAGAACGAAGATTCGCTTATAGAGGCAAAGAAAAAGGAATTGGGTATCGAATAATTATAGTGTAAAAGAATCTTCGTAAGCAGGAAGAACGACACTGTCTAGTCCTATTTTTTCTTTAAACTTTTGCATACTATTTAAATCTCCATGCACTAAAAATATCTTTTTCAAGGATTTATAATCACAATCATTCAAAAACTTCATCAAGCCATCTTGGTCAGGATGTGCGCTAAAAACATCAGTTCTTGCAATTTTGGCATACACTTGTTTTGGTTTATTATTGATAAACACCATTGGTTTTCCCATTAATAATTCGTGACCAAAAGTTCCCTCGGCACAAAATCCAGCAATTAAAATGGTACTATAAGCATCACTTATATGATTTCTGATATGTTCTTGAATTCGACCTCCTTCAACCATTCCGGCGGCAGAAACAATAACCGCGGGTTCGGGAGTCAAACTGATTAATTCACTGTCCTTTGAGTTTTCTATGACATACAAATTAGGAAAATTGAATAAATCGCCGTGTTCTTTTGTAAACAAATGGGCTTCGTCATTCAGGTATTTCTTGTATTTATCATACAATCTTGTTGTTTTAATAGCTAAAGGACTATCGGTATAAATCTTAATAGTTTCAGGAAGCAAGCCTTTGATAGACAATTGTTTCAAAGTAAAAATAATGGATTGTGTTCTTCCAACACTAAACGCAGGAATTACCAATTT
>JBIPNH010000011.1:0-40201 GCA_044373665.1 Bacteroidia bacterium | reverse complement strand
GATTCTGAATAAATTTTGAGGACAAAATTTTCCAGAATGACTATCTTGAAGTTGATTCAGGATGACATTACATTATGTTAATATTACGTGTTTTCACCCAAACCGTCATGCTGGAAAAAGCTGTGCGTTGATTGTGCGTTGTGCTTTTATTCAGCATCTTCTAAAGAGATTTCGTAACTGGTACTGAAACAGATTCTGAATAAATTTTGAGGACAAAATTTTCCAGAATGACTGTCTTGAAGTTGATTCAGGATTACTTTACATTATATTAACATTATGTATTTTCACCCAAACCGTCATGCTGGAAAAAGCTGTGCTTTGATTGGGCGTTGTGCTTTTATTCAGCATCTTCTAAAGAGATTTCGTAACTGGTACTGAAACAGATTCTGAATAAATTTTGAGGACAAAATTTTCCAGAATGACTATCGGATTATTCAACAATCACGCTGCATGGCGTGAAACAAATAAACGAATAAACACCTCAACACCCTTCGAGAACTTCCCTCACGTGACTAGGCTCAGCCTAGTGGGTGACAAAATAAATAAACGAATAAACACCTCAACACCCTTCGAGAACCTCAGGGTGACAAAACAATTAAACAATCTAACAATAAAATAATTTTTGAGCATTCTCACTTGTTATTTCAGCAATTTCATTGATGTTCATTTCATAAGTATCTGCTACTTTTTGGGCTATAAGCGGAATATAACTGCTTTCATTGCGTTTGCCTCTGTGTGGTGTTGGCGGTAAGTAGGGAGAATCTGTTTCTAAGACTAAATCTTGTGGTTTGAAATTTTTTAAGGTCTCGGGTAATGTGCTGTTTTTGTAAGTTATAACCCCTCCAATGCCAAGTTTAAAGCCCAATTTTATGATTTCTTTTCCCTCTTCTACAGAGCCCGAAAAACAATGAAAAACACCTTTAGGACATTGTTTCATCGATTTCAATATTTGAATAGTTTCATAAGTAGCACTTCGGGTGTGAATAGAAACGGCTAATTGGTGTTTGACAGCCCATTCACATTGTGTTAAAAAAGCTTCAGCTTGAATTTGTTGGGTTGACTTGTCCCAATACAAATCCATTCCAATTTCGCCAATTCCATAATACTTGTATCCCGATTCAAGTTCCGATTTGATGACTTCCAACTCATTTTTATAATTTTCATTAACAGAACAAGGGTGAATCCCTATCATCGGAAAACAGTGGTTTGGAAAACGCTCAGCACAGGCTTTCATGGCGCTAATACTTTCAATATCAATATTGGGCAAAAGCATTTTTTGAACATTCAATTGCTTTGCTCTTTCAATCACCAAATCTATGTCTTCATTGAATTCTTCGGCAAATAAATGCGTGTGTGTGTCTATAAAAACCATTAATTCCAGCTTAATTTTTCTTTATTCAAAAAGGCGTTAATTCCTTTTTTACAATCCTCTGTTGAACGGGCTTTGGCATTGGCAACAGCGGCCATATTAAGTTGTTCATTCAATGTTTTCCCTTTTATGTCTGATAACAATTGTTTGGTCATTTGAATCGAATCTGCGGAAACCGTTTTTGCTAACTTGTTTGCCAAATCATTCACCACGTTTGAAATCGTTTCTTTATCGGCAATATCACTAATTAACTGCATGTCTAAAGCTTGTTTTGCTGAGAAAATATCACCTGTTAACAGCATTTTTTTAGCTCTATTTTCTCCGATTTTGGCACTCAAAAACACAGAAACAATGGCAGGAATAAAGCCAATTTTTACTTCGGTGTAAGCAAAACTTGATTCAGGGGTTGCGTAACTGAAGTCGCACAAACTAACCAAACCACAACCACCTGCAAAAGCGGCACCTTCCACTTGTGCAATGGTAATTTTAGGAAAAGCATCCAATGCTTTAAACATTTCCATTAGTGAAGTAGAATCTTGCAGGTTCTGTTCGTAACTGTTGCTTTGCAATGTTTTTAAATAGGATAAATCTGCACCGGCACAAAAAGCTTCGCCATTGGCTTTTATGATTAGCACTTTGCAATTTTCGTCGTCTTTGAGTTGAATTAATGCTTGATGAATGGCTTGTGCCATGTGGTGGTCTAATGCATTTCTCTTTTCAGGACGATTCAGGGTGATAGTCGCTATTTTATTTTCAATATGACATTCAATCATACAGCAAAAATAATGATTTGTTTTAACGATTGCTTTGTAAACTTTAATTTGTTTAATCGGTCTATTAACAATTATCTTTGAAACTTATTATTTCTAAAACAATGAAAAAAATAGTTTTTATTCTGTGTAGCTTATTTATTGCAACGAGTATACAATCACAATCATATTTAATTAAATTTAACTTTAAAAAAGGAGCAGAATTTAAGCAAAATTTGAACTCTAGCATGCAAATTACCCAAGAGGTAAGTGGGCAAGAAATGCAAATAAACATGGGAGTTAAAGCCACTACCACCTTTAAAGTTACCAAAGCAAAAGATACGCTTTATGAAATGGACGTAAAATATTCGAACATGTCTATGTCTATGCAAATGGCAGGTCAAGCAAATTCGCCTATGTTAGATGATTTGATGGGAAAAATGTTCAGACAAATCGAAGGAAAGTCATTTCAAATTAGTTTGTCCTCTTCGGGTAATATTATTTCGGTTAGAAATTTAGAACAACTTTTTAATCACCTTTTTGACAGTTTGCCTTCATTAAGTCAAGAACAAAAAGAGCAATTTAAAATTCAAATAAGTCAAGTTTACGGCGAGTCTTCTTTTAAAAGTTCATTTAAAGTTTCTACTTCTGTGTTTCCAAGTTATGCCGTTCAAAAAGGCGATCAATGGGCTATGAACAATCAATTAATTTCAAATTATACATTCGATGTTAATTCACAGTTTCAACTCGTTGACGTAGACAAAGAATTTTATTACATCAAAGCCAAATCTAAATTAAGTACAATCAATCAATCTGACTCATCTTACAGTGAAGTAAATGGCATGTCTATTAGGGTAATGTTAAATGGGGCAGCTGAATCGACATACAAATTAGACAGAAAAACAGCTTGGATAATAGAAAGTACTACTCAGCAAACCTTACAAGGAAGTACCGAAATAAAAGAAACAGAACAGTTTAAAGGGGGAATGAAAATCCCACTTAAAATGACCCAAACTTCTACGATTAAAAGTTAATTCTATCCTAAGCTCATTGGTGGTAATTTGCCACTTTTTGACCTTGTTCGTTTTTGAATTTGGTTTACTGTTGTTCTGATTTTAAACCTGCTATAGCCAAAAATCTCTTAAAAATGCCTAAATTTGCGCCCACATGTCAAGAATTGTAGCTATTGTAGGGAGACCAAACGTTGGAAAATCAACATTATTTAATCGATTAATAGGTGAACGAAAAGCCATTGTTGACGATTTAAGCGGCGTAACCCGCGACAGACATTATGGAGAATGTGAGTGGAATGGCGAAACATTTAATGTCATAGACACTGGTGGTTATGTCAGTGATAGCAAGGATATTTTCGAAGCAGCGATAAGAGACCAAGTTAAAATTGCAATTGAAGAGTCTAACCTTTTGTTATTTATGGTGGATGTAACTACCGATGTAACCGACTTGGATAGTCAGTTTGCTAGCATTTTAAGAAAATCAAAAAAGCCAGTCATTGTAGTCGTTAACAAAGTTGACACACACGACAAAATCAATGATGCGGCTGTGTTTTATACCTTTGGATTCGAAAATTTATTTACCATTTCTTCGGCTACAGGTTCAGGAACAGGTGAGTTGCTAGACAAAATTGTTGAATTGTTGCCCGAGGATAATGGGGGTGATTTCCAAGACGAGTCTGTAGAAAATTTACCTAAAATTGCCATTGTTGGTCGTCCCAATGTTGGAAAATCATCTTTTGTAAATGCCTTAGTTGGTTACAACAGAAACATAGTAACCGATATTGCAGGAACTACCAGAGATTCCATTCACACGAGATACAATGCTTTTGACAAAGATTTAATATTAATAGATACTGCCGGTATTAGAAAAAAATCTAAAGTCGAGGAAAATATTGAGTTTTACTCAGTAATGAGAAGTATCAAAGCCATAGAAAATTGTGACGTTTGTATCTTAATGTTAGATGCCAATAATGGTATTGAATCACAAGACATGAACTTACTCCAATTGGCACACCGATGTGGAAAAGGGATTGTGGTATTGGTTAACAAATGGGATTTATACGAAAAAGAAACCAATACTGCCAAAGAATACGAGGAACACATGAAAGAAAGAACAGCACCTTTCAAAGATTATCCTGTTTTATTTATAAGTGCCTTAAACAAACAACGTATTTATCAGTCTTTAGAAACCGCCTTGGCTGTGTATGATAACTTGTCTAACAAGGTAAAAACTTCTAAACTTAACGATATTCTATTGCCTATTGTTCATGCTACACCACCTCCGGGAACAAAAGGAAAAACAATTTCGATTAAATACATACAACAGTTGCCATCAAAAGCAGTGTGTTTCGCATTTTTCTGTAATTTACCTCAATACATTTCTGAATCTTACAAAAGATTTTTGGAAAATAAATTGCGTGAGAACTTCAATTTTAAAGGAGTTCCAATCAAGATTTTCCTAAGAAAGAAATAAAAAATCAAGTCAATATTTTATTAATTATTATACCATGAAAAAATTAATTATTTTAAGTTTTCTAGCCTTTTTGGCCGTTTCATGTGGATCATCTGCTCCTGAAATAAATGAAGAAGAAGAAGTTTTGAGAGAAGAATCTGACAGCATTATTAAAGACAGAAATCAAGAAATTTTAGATTCTATTGAACGTGTTTTAGAAGCTCAAGAAGAAGATTCATTAAGCTAAGTTAATCTATTGTAAATCAATAAATATTAACTTTTGTAAATGAATTTTTTATCTCATTATTTTTTTCATCAACAAGACAGTTATCATTTTAACTTTGGCTTAGTATTGCCCGACTTAGTAAGGCATTTTAGCAAAACCCATTTAAGCTTATTACCCGATTATAATCATCCTCATAAAAATGAGATTAAAAATGGGAGTCACTATCACATTCAGGGAGATAAATTGTTTCATCACTCCGATTTTTTTAACAAAATGACACTGGTTTTGAAAGAAAAATTAGATGAAAAGGCACAGTGGCCCCGCAAGTGGTTTCTGAATCATTTGCTTATTGAAATGACGCTCGACCGTGCTTTAATGGAGGAGTATCCTAACTTGTGTCATCAGTTTTATGGCGATTTGTCAAAGGTGGAAGATGAGTTGATTCATTCATTCTTAATAGATTCAGGTATTTCAAATACAACGGATTTTATTGAAAAACATAAGAGGTTTGTCAATTTTCCATTTATTTTTGATTACTTGCACAATGAAAAACTAATTTATGCGTTAGGCATGGTGTACAAAAGAGTTGGGATTCATTACGAATGGCAGTCGCAAGACCATGATTTGTTACAGAATGCGTTGCCAGAAATAATAGAAATTGCCAAGAATAGTATACACGACGTTAAAAAAAATGTGACTATTACATCGTAATATTGAAAAAATAATAGAAATTTGCAACAGATGACACCTTTTAAAATAATCCTTGGAGTAAGCTTTATGTTAAACATAGGCCAATTGTTTGGTCAAAATGCGACCAAGTATAGTAATGAGTTTTTGCAAATAGGTGTAGGTGCGCGTTCATTGGGAATGGGTGGTGCAAGTGTGGCATCTGCCAATGATGTTTACGCAGGCTATTGGAATCCTGCGGGTTTAACAAGTATCGATAACAACGCACAAATATCATTAATGCACGCTTCTTACTTTGCCGGAATTGCCAATTATGATTATGGTGCTTGGGCTAGTAAAATAAGTGATAACAGCGCTTTAGGCATTAGTTTAATAAGATTTGGTGTTGATGGTATTGCCAATACTTTCGATTTAATAAGGAATGGAGAAATAGATTACACAAGAGTTTCTTCCTTTAACACCTCCGATTTTGCTTTTATTTTATCCTATGCGCAAAACCAAAAAATCAGAAATTACAAGCATTTAGATTTTTCTTGGGGAGGTAACCTGAAAATCATCAGAAGAAAAATTGGTCCGTTTGCCAAAGCCACAGGGTTTGGTTTGGATGCAGGTTTTAAATTAAGAAGTGAAAAAAGGGGCAATTGGTCAGCCGGAGTTGTAATAAGAGACGTTACTTCTACTTTCAATAGTTGGAGATACACCTTTACAGATGCACAAAAAGATATTTTAGCCTCTACTCAAAATGTTATTCCTCAAAACACATTAGAAATTACATTACCACGTTTAATTGCTGGTTTTGCCAAAACTTGGGATTATAAAAATTGGGAATTTGTAACAGAATTAAATGCACAATTTACATTAGACGGTAAGCGTAATACATTGGTAAAAAGTAATTTTATTAGTATCGACCCTAATTTAGGAGGTGAAGTATTGTACAAGATTAGTGACAAAAACGTAGTGTTTTTCAGAACAGGGGTCAATAATTACCAAACCTACACCAATAAAAATGGCAAAAAAGTATCGTCTATAATGCCAAACGTAGGGGTTGGTGTAGCATTAGGGAATTTTACAATAGATTATGCTTTAACAAACTTAAGTGCATTTTCGGGCAATGGGCCAGCTTTATACAGTAATATTATCTCCTTAAAGCTAGGAATTAACAAAAACAATTAAGTTAATACCTTTTCTTTCTCTTTTTAACGATAATTACATTGGCTTAAAGGTTTTATTTATCTACTTTTGCAATCCATGTCGTTTCAATCATTTATTGACAAATTAAAACAAAGATGGCACGTTAAATCTTCGCTACAAGTGCTTGTTATCCTTATTGTTTTTTCATTAACAGGTTCTTCAATAATTGTTGTAAAAAGACTGTTTGGGATAGATGCTGAAACGGATATTATCACTCGTATTTTATTCTACATTGGGGTGCTTCCCATTTACAATGTGTTGTTATTGATGTATGGGTTTATTTTTGGTCAATTTAAGTTTTTTTTAGAGTTTGAAAAACGATTTTTTAAACGAATCATTGATTTATTTGTTAAAAAGAAATGAGTACTGTTATTCAAGAAATAGATGTTTTAAATGCCCTGCGTTATGTAGATGATCCCGATTTAAATAAAGACATAGTTACTCTTGGCATGGTTAGGAACGTGGTTATTGAGGGTAAAAATATTTCTTTTAGTGTAGTGCTTACCACACCCGCATGTCCCATGAAGGATATGATAGAAAATGCCTGTAGAAACGCAATTTCACACTTTATTAGTTCAGACATTAATTTACAAATAGAGATGACCTCTGATGTAAGTGTCAATAAAAAATCCAATGATTTCTTGCCAAATGTTAAGAATATTATTGCAGTTGGTAGTGGAAAGGGTGGTGTAGGAAAATCTACAGTTGCCGCTGGAATTGCTTCTGTTTTAAACCATTCGGGTGCTAAAGTTGGTTTGTTAGATGCCGATATTTACGGGCCATCTGTTCCTTTGTTATTTGGTGTGCAAAATCACGAAATAGAGGTGGAAGAAAGGGGTGGTAAAGAATACATGAAACCAGTTTTGGTTCAGGGTATCGAGCTGTTTTCTATTGGATTTTTATCCAAACCAAATGAAGCCGTAGTGTGGCGCGGTCCTATGGTTTCGCAAGCTTTAAAACAATTCATTTCAGGCGTTAGTTGGGGCGACTTGGATTATTTAGTTATAGATTTACCTCCGGGAACAGGCGATGTGCAAATTACCATGACTCAAACCTTGCCATTGACAGGTGCTGTCATTGTCTCTACACCTCAGAAATTGGCCTTAGCCGACGCAAGAAAAGCCTGTGCCATGTTCAATATGCCTTCGGTTAATGTGCCTATTTTAGGGATTGTAGAAAATATGTCGTTTTTTACTCCCGTTGATGCCCCCGATAAAAAATATTATATTTTCGGTAAACACGGTGTGAATGATCTTGCCAATGAATTCAACACAAAAGTGCTTGGTCAACTCCCTATTATTCCCTCTGTAATGGACGATGGCGATACGGGGAATTTAATAAATGATAAAAATATTCGATTTTTTTCTGAAATTGCAGGCCAATTGGTTCGTGCAATTGCCATAAATAATAGTAAGTAAATACAGAATGGATAAATTAAATACAGTAGAAGAAGCGTTAAATTCTATTCGCCCGTTTTTGAAAATGGATGGTGGAGATGTTTCTTTGGTTGCCATTGATGATGATAATGTTGTTAAAATTAAGTTGTTAGGCAATTGCAGAAGTTGCGACATGAGCCACATGACGATGAAAGCAGGTATTGAAGAAGCCATTAGAAAAGTATTTCCTGAATTGAAAAATGTAGTGGCGGTTGATTAATAAACTCGATTAAAATTGTAAAATTCATAGTAGTAAACCATTTACAAGTAATAGCTGTCGTTCTTGTAAATTTTTTGTTTTTTTCTCAAACAAGTTCCACTTTTTATGTCCACTCTTTTTATTTTTTTGGCTTAGGATTTGCCACATGGCTCATCTATTTCATTGACCAAATTATAGATTACCTTAAAAGAAAAACCAAGGGGGATGATAGGCATCATTTAACCCTTAAAACAATTTTTTTTCAATTATTATTGGGAGTGGTTTTGTTGGTTTCAATGTGGCTTAATAAAGTGCCACTTTTGCCTCGTCATTTTTATTTTATTGTCGTAATTATAGCATTTGTTGGCGTATATTTTTCACTAGTATTAACCAAAATGGGGTATTTAAAAGAGGTTTTTTCGGCCTTTATAATGACTGTTTCTATCGCCGTTTTTCCAAAGTATTTGAATGGGATTATTGAGTTAAAATTGGAGTATTTTGCTTACTTCTTAATACTGTTTTCTAATCTTATTTTATTGTCCATAGCAGACACCAAACACGATCAAAAATTAGGGTTTAATTCCCTTGTTATATACTTAGGTAAAAACTTGGCAGTTAAGTTGTTATTAATCATTTTGGTAGGTTTATTTCTCAGTTCCTTTTGGTGTTTTGAGTCCATTAAATTGTGGCTAATGGTTCATGCAATTTTGACCCTAATCTTACTATATTTTAATCAAAAAATAGAGAGTCATTTGATGCACTTTTTAGCGGATTTTATTTTACTGTTTCCACTGTATTATTTGAGTGTGTATTTGTAATATTACTTTTGTTCAAAGCAAGTTTCACAACGAGGTTCGTAGTACTCTTTTCCGCCAATCAGTAAAAGCACATTGTTGTTTAATTTTCTGTAGCTATAATCGGCAGGTTTTTGACAAACTGCACACTGCGCTTTCAAGTGTAAATGGTGGTCGGCTAATTCTATTAATGAAGTCATTAAACCAAAAGGACGTTGTCTGTAATCTAAGTTTAGTCCCGCTGCAATTACATCGATGCCTTTGCCCAAAAATTTTTTAATATCAAATAAAAAAAGTTTGTCGAAAAATTGCGCTTCATCAAACACAATAAGTTCAGTATAGGGGGTTATTAAAGTATTAAAATCTAGTTCAGGTTCATAAGTAATGCAGGGATATGAAAGACCACTGTGAGTAACAATTGAAGATTCAACGTGTCGGTTGTCAGCACTTGGTTTCAGTACAATTAATTGATGCGGTTTTAAGTTCCTTTTGCTAATTTCAGCAATCAATGCGGTTGTTTTGCCCGAAAACATACAACCATAAATTGCGGTTAACTGTCCTTTTCTAACTTCCATAAATGATTTTACAAAGATGATAATTTTATAGAAAATCAACTATTGTTATTTAAATTTAATTCATTTAATATTGCTTATCATTTAGTAAGATGAAAGAAACCCAAATTTCAAGTCAAATCAAAAATTTATTGGCTTCGTTAGCTCAATTAGAGTCTGATATTAGCAAAGGCAATCATTTGCTTTTTCAAAAAGATAAATTAAAAAACATCGCCATTCAACTTCACTTATTGGCAGACCAAATTGGTATCGAAGAGCCTGTTGTTGAAGCTCCTGTTGTGATTAATCCTGTTGCAGAAATTAATGCTACAGAAACTTCGCACATTCCTAAATTAGCCAAATTGGTTGAGCCTGTTAAAGAGGTTGAGCCCGTTAAAGAAATAATTCCTGAACCTATTCCAGAGCCAACCCCAGAACCAACACCTGAACCAGTTGAAGAAGTGGCAGTGCCTGTTGCAAAAGTTGAAGTCCCTGAAATAATTGTTGAAGTACCAAAAGCAGTAGTTGAAGTTGTTGAAGAAAAGCAAGAAGTTAAACCAGAGGTAAAGCTTGAAGAAAAAAAGGAGCTTATTGAAACCATCGTTGCCAAACCAATTGAAACTAAAAAAGAAACAATTGTTGAATCTGTTTCTGTGAATGATAAATTATCCAAATCGGCAGTTCCGCCTCAAAATATTGCCGAAAAACTAAAAGAAACGCCTATTCCCGATTTAGTGAAAGCCATAGCCATTAGTAAAAAATTCGAGTTTATTAATTTGCTTTTTGATGGAAATGCTGAGTTCTATAAACAATGTATTCAAACTGTACAATCGTCGTCAGATTACCAAACAGCGATTCAGTATATAGAGCAGGATGTGCTTGAAAAATTTGATTGGCAAGAACACGAAAAATTGGCGGCTGAATTTTTTAGTTTAGTAAGAAGGCGTTTTTTATAAATAAACTATTATTTAGTTAATCAATGTTTAGTTGGCATGCGATACCTTTTGCTAGGATTTTACTGCCATTTTCAATCGGGGTTTTCATTAGCCTTTTAATTCCTGTATCCCCCGAGCTTTTTTGGGGACTCTTGTTCTTGCTTGTTTTGGTTTATTTGTTTTTTATTAAGTTTACCAAATCAACGCGGTATTACAGGTATCAATATTTTACGGCAGTCATCATTTCACTTTTATTGATTGTAGTTGGATTTTTACGCACCCATTACCACGACTCACAATTAAGATCCAATTATTTTAAGAACTTTGATTCGGCAACTATTATGCAAATATGTGTAGACGATGCTGTTACAGAAAGCGATAAATTTTATAAGGCCTATGTCAATGTTGAGCGGGTACATTCTCAAAAATGGAACTCTAGTTCAGGTAAATTACTGGTGTTTTTTAACAAAGCCTTTGTAAATACTAAACCCAAAATAGGCAATCGGTATTTAGTAAAAGGAATTACGCAACCCATTCCGCCACCTAGTAATCCTGCAACATTCAACTATAAACAGTACTTATTTTACCACAATATTCACGAACAGTTTTTTATTAAGAAGAACCAGTTTATTGAATTAAATCAAGATGAAAAATCAATTTATGCGCATGCCCAAGGGTTAAGAGATCAGTGTGTCAGTCAGTTGTCTTTGTATATTAAAGACCAAGATGCTTTTGGGGTTTCATCGGCACTACTTTTAGGGTATAAAGAAGATTTGAATCCAGAAACCATGCAATCGTTTTCCAAAACAGGTACTTTGCATGTGTTAGCAGTGAGTGGGTTACACGCCGGTATTATTTTTATGATATTGAATGTTTTGACTTCCTTTTTACTGCGGTTTAAAAATGGCAAACAAATTCAGTCCATAGTAGTGTTGTTGGGGATATGGTATTACGCCTATGTTACAGGATTGTCACCTTCGGTTTGTAGAGCTTCATTGATGTTTTCGTTAATGGCAGTGGCCAAACTAAGCAATAGAAAAACAAGTTCATTCAATGTCGTATTTATGTCGGCCTTTATTTTAGTGCTATTGAATCCTTTTATAATTTTAGACGTTGGTTTTCAATTGTCATACACAGCGGTATTGGGTATTTTGTATTTACAGCCCAAGTTACAAGCCTTGTACTTGCCCAAGTTTAAGGTTGATGAATACATTTGGGGATTGCTTACTGTTTCATTTGCAGCACAAATTTTTACATTTCCTTTAAGTATTTATTATTTTCACCAATTTCCTCTGTATTTTTTGCTGTCCAACTTGTTAGTGATTCCTCTCATATTGGTCGTTTTGGTTATGCTTATTGTGCTTTTGGTTGTGTCTTTTTACGCACCTTTAGCGCATCTCATGGCAGTTGTTATTCAGTTTCTGTTAAAAATTAATGGAGACGTATTAAAAGGAATAGAAAGTATGCCATACAATTCTATAGAAGTCTATGTAAGTAAATTGGAAATGATTATTCTTTATTTAATCGTTTTTACTTTGCTTGGTTTAATAACTTACAAAAGAAAATGGCAGTTAATGCTATTGTTGTTTTTAGGTTTGATTTTTCAATCGAATGTCATGTACACTAAAATAAGAATTTTAGATCAAAAGATTTTAACTATTCATTCAATCAAAAATCACGATGTAGTTTCTTGCATTGAGGGAAGTAAAATGTATTTGATAGCAGATTCGGCTTTTATTGAGGATAAAAAAAGTTTCAAATTTTCAATTGAGCCTTATTGTGTAGAAAAGGGAATAAAGCAAATAATTTGGTGTAATTGGAACAATAATTATGAATTTGAGCATTTAAAAGTCATTTCTGAGGGAGGGTTTCAGTTTTTTGACACAAAAATGACAATAGTTAAAAATAAGATTTCTAAAACTATTTATAGTGATTTTTGTTTGGTGAAATCAATCCAAAAACTAGACAAAAATCTCCATTTAATTAATTGCAAATACATGTTATACAGCAAGTTAAAAGATAATTACAACAGCTATTATTTATTCAAGAATAAAGATTTGGAAGGGCGATTTACCAATGAATATTTAATTTACCCGTTGGAATTAAAGTAAAAATAAATGCTATTATTCAATTTTTAAATAAAAAATAATTTGGATTTAAAAATTTGATTTCTATATTTGACCCTTCAAAAGAATAAATAATAAATAAATAAATAGTTCAATTATGATTAAATTCTACAAAAAATCAAATCTAGCAAAACTAACGAGCGGTCTATTGACAGCTATGTTATTGTTTTTTGCTCAAGGCGTTTATGCCTTCCCCGGTGGTACTTATACCATCGACAGAAACTCTGCAGCTTCTGCAAGTAACTACCAATCATTTACAGCTTTAGCTAATGATTTAAGAAACATCAATCGTGGCGATGGTGGAGCAAATCAATATTCTGTAGGTGGTGCAGGTGTAATGGGCACTATCAGAGTAAATGTTGTTGCAGGAAGTGGTCCTTACACAGAAAGAATGCAATTAACTCAAATATTAGGTGCAAGTGCAACTAATAGAGTTATCATTAATGGTAATGGAAATACAATCCAATACACTGCAACTGCGGTTAACCAAGCAACTATTGAAATGAATGGTACAGATTTCTTTACGTTTAATGATTTAAATATTTTTGCAACTGAACAATCAAGTGTGGGTGGTAAAAACATTTGGATGTACAATTCTGCTAACTTCAACGTTATTAAAAGATGTAACTTAAGAAGAACATTCGCTAATACGTCTCAAGGTTCAGCCTACATTTGGATGAATCAAAGTACTTCAACTTCTCCATTTTCTTATGGTGATGCAGGTAACGATAACTTAATTGACTCTTGTGATTTAAGATCTCCAGGTGGTAATAACGATTGGGGTGCATTTTATGGTATCATCATGTTTGGACCTACAAGCAGAAGCACAGGTAATGCTACAAACAGAAACACAGTATCAAACTGTAATGTTCAAGATTTCTGGCAAAGAGGTATCTATTTTAACTATGCAGGTGGTATCACAATTAAAGGCAATACCATTCATAATACTGGAACAACTAGATCAAATACTAAATATGGTATACAAGGTGATTACTCTGATTTTAATGTTGACCAAAACAGAATTTATAATTTGAACGGTAACACTCCTACAACTAACGTACAATATGGTGTTTACTTTTTCTCTTTTGCAAGTAGCGGTTGGGTATTTAACAGATCTACATATACTAACAACGTTGTTCATTGCTTCGGAACAAGCACATTGTATGGTTCATATTTCTATGTTTATGGATTCTATGGTCACGTATTGGATATTGTAGGTAATACACACTCTATCTCTCATCCTACAGCTACAAACAACAATCAGTGTTTCACCATGTACGGTGGCTACTGGCAAGGTTTGTTTGATAACAACATCATGCACTTTGACATGGCAGGTACAGCAAATATTAAACAGTTGATGTATGATTTTAATCCAACAAATTCTAATTACAGAAACAACACTTGGTCTTATGGTCCACTAGCGGCTAACCAATCACAAAGATTCCATGGTCCACAATACCAAACGAATACTAGCATGCAAGACATGTATAATGTGGGTATACCTACTAATAACGTTGGATTCAATCCAGAGTTTGTAGATATGGGTTCAAATTCAATATTAATACCAACTTCATTGCCTATGGCAAACAAAGCAAGAGTAACTACATTTACAAGAGACGTTGTGAATGCTACACGTTCTACTACGCCTGATATTGGTGCTTATGAATATTTTGTAGATTTGTCAATTACTGCATTCTCTAATGTATTCCCAGTTCCAACTTGTGCTGGTTTTACTGAAGCGGTTAGAGGTACTGTTAGAAACAATGGTATTTATCCAATCAGAAACCCAAGAGTTGCTTATTCATTGAATGGTGCTCCACAAGTTGAGTATTCTATTCCAACAACTTTAGCTCCAGGTGCTACTTTTGATTTCACTTTCCCAGTTCCTCAAATTTTCTCAAGAGCAGGTAATAACACTATTGCACTAAGAATATTTGCGCCAGATGACAATACAAGCAATGACCAAATTACTCAAAACTTCTTTGTTACGCCTTCTCCAGGTGGTGGCGAATTCTCAAAAGACAATTCAGCTTCATCTGCATTTTCTCAGTTCATCGTTTCAGGAAAACCAGATTTAACATTCCCTAACGAAGCATTGGTTTATCAAGTAACTGCTCCTTCAAGAGTTGGATATTCAAGTTCACAATATGGTACTTCAGGAAACACTTGGCAAGCATTTGTTTCTGCAAGAACTGTAAATGGAGTTGCTGCTAATAGTTTAGTAACATTAACACCTGCTTCAAGTTCAGCTGACTTAAGATTAACATTTAATGCTAACAAATCTTGGGAAGACAGCACATTCATTGTTACTTACAGAGTAGTAAACAATGCAACTGCTTGTGATACTACATACACTAGAAGAATTTTAGTAGCGCCAAAAGCAGTACCAAGATTCAGATTACCACAAATTCTATGCGAAAAAACTGATGTTTACTTCGAAAACTTATCTACTGTTAGCAGTGGTTCAATAGAGTCTGAGTGGAATTTCGGTGATGGTTCACCTGTTTCTGATGAAGCGAGCCCAGTTCACTTCTATCCAAATTTCGGTACCTACACTGTAAACCTAAAAACAAAAACAAACCCACACGGTTTTGTAACAGATACTACGTTCATTTTAGAAATAACTGAAGTTCCAACGGCATTAATTGTAAATACTAACGCTTGTGAAGGTGTTTCAGTAAGATTAAGAAATGGAACAGTATACGGTGGTTCCGGTTCTACAACTTACACTTGGGATTATGGTGATAACACAGGAACAACAGCTAGCAACAAAAATGATTTGTTCAAAACTTACGCTGCTCCAGGTGGATACTTAGTGAAATTAACTGCAACTGCAGACGGATGTTCTAACTCTACTCAAAAATTTGTTTACCAATTCGCTCGTCCAATTGCTGGTTTAGCTAAATTGTCAGGTGAATGTTTAAATTCAGAATTCTCTTTCCAAAATAATTCAGGTATTTCTCAAGGATTATTCGGTAGCGAGTGGGATTTCAATGATGCTGGTAACAAATCAACAATTAAAAATCCTAAATACAATTTCCAAACTGCAGGTACTAAAAACGTAAGATTAAAAGTAACTTCAGAATTTGGTTGTGAAGCAAGAGATAGTATCTCAGTACTTGTAAGACAAATACCAACTACTAACTTTACGTATCCGTTTGCTTGTAGCAGAACTGCAACTCCATTCACTAACACAACTAGTCTTAATGGTGAAACTTTAAGAGACTACGCTTGGGATTTCGGTGACGGATTCACTTCTAGTGCTTCTAACCCAACTAAAAACTGGACTTCAGTAGGACCTAAATTAGTAAAATTAACAACCCGTTTAGTTAACGGTTGTGAATCTTCAAGTATTCAAGAAGTATCAGTAGGTGTTCAACCAAATGTAAGTTTTGACGTAGAAGACCGTTGCGCAGGTAGCAATGTACCTTTCACTAACAAAACTACTTATGACCAAGGTCAAATCTCTTACAACTGGAGTTTTGGTGATGGTAACTCATCTACTATAGCTGCCCCAGTTCATGCTTATGGTTCAGGTGTATCTCAAACGTTCTCAGTTAAATTGAAAGCTTCTATCGCTGGTGGTTGTTCTGATTCATTAACTAAAACAGTTAACATCAGCCCACTTCCAGGTACTTGTAACTTCTCTATCTCTAACCCTTCATTCACAACTATAGCAGTACCTTATACTTTCACTCCAACAGGTGGTAGCTCTTCAGGTATTTCTTACACTTGGTTGACAGGTGACGGTTCTTCAGTTCAGTCTAACGGAACAGGTGCTTCATACAGATACAACCAACCAGGTAAATATTGCGTACAAATGATCGCAAGAAATACTGAAGGTTGCGAGTGCTCTGTAACTAAATGTATCACATTAACTACTAACATTTACAATGCTGAAAGCATGAACAATGCAGTATCTGTATACCCTAATCCAAACAGCGGTATCTTTAATGTATCTTTAGCTTCTGAAATCTCAGGCGAAATGACTGTAGTTGTTTACAACACAATCGGTGAGTTAGTAAAAACCATCGTTGTTAATAACAACCAAACAGTAGTTGACTTATCTGATGTTGCTTCAGGTGTTTACACAGTGAAAGTAATGGCTGATAACCAAATCGCTACTAAGAAAATTACAATCGCTAAATAAAATTAGCCTTTAATAGTCCTTCTAAAGACCCCGAATTTATTCGGGGTCTTTTTTTTGCAATAAATTTTAAGACAATTCGTTTTAAATGTATGAGTCTTTTTCTATCATCCCTCTTTGCTTGTGCGCTTTTGGCCTGTCAGTATAATGCCAATCAAACTAGTATTACAAATAATGAAGACCAAATGGAAGAATGGGTTTACAAGACCAATTCAGGTACTCAAATTTGCACCCGTTATCACTGTCCTGAGGGTTATGCTAGAACAAAGGAAGATTCGCTCTCATTTGCGTTCTACTTAAGGCATTTGCCTCTAAAACCTGATTCTGTGTTGGTGAACTATTACAATGGAGATACAAAAGCAAAATCAAATGTTTACGATGCCGTTATCGATATGCCTATTTCTCCCAAAGATTTACAACAATGTGCCGATGCGGTTATGCGATTGAGAGGCGAATATTTGTTCTCAGTGAAACAATACAATGCCATACAATTTAGATTCGTTGGCAATGGTCAGTACCATTCGTTTGTTACTTATGCCAATGGACACTATACTTACCCCAAATTTCGAACCTACATGGATTATGTGTTCAATTATGCCAATACTGCCTCGCTAAAAAAACAATTAAAGGAAAAAGTATACAGCGAACTTGGTATAGGCGATGTTTTGATTCAAAGTGGGCAACCATACGGTCACGCGGTTATTGTAGTTGACCTTTGTGCAAACAATGAAGGACAGAAAAAATACATGCTAGCACAAAGCTACATGCCTGCACAAGAAACCCAATTACTTGTAAATCCTGAAAATGGAACGGTTTGGTTTACATTAAATAAACAAAATGAAACAATAGTAACCCCTGAGTGGGTTTTTACAAGCAAAGATTTACGAACTTGGTAAAAGTATATTATATTTGTAACCTAATTATCAAGAAAGACGGAGGGAAATGGTCCTATGATGTCTTGGCAACCTAGTTTTAAGGTGCCACATCCAATCCGCCAAATGGCGGAAAAGATAATGTCGGAAACAAGATGTTGTAGCATTGTTTCTTCGCTTTTTGTGATAATGAAACCTACAAATGACGCCTCAAATTTACCCATTTTTAAGACTAAGCGGACTAGAACCTCTTACCCAAACTAACGAAACCAATTTTATAAATATTGGTGAAAGAACCAATATTACAGGAAGTAAAAAATTTGCTAAACTGATATTGAATGATCAATATGAGGAAGCCCTTTCTATTGCCCGTCAACAGGTGGAAAATGGCGCTCAGATTATCGACGTGAACATGGATGAGGGAATGTTGGATGGCAAAAAAGCCATGGTTCATTTTCTGAATCTAATAGCATCAGAACCAGATATTTCACGCGTTCCTGTGATGATAGATTCCTCCAAATGGGAAATTATTGAAGCAGGACTGCAATGTATTCAAGGAAAAGGGATTGTCAATTCCATCAGTTTAAAAGGAGGTGAGGCTGAATTTATCCGTCAAGCTACTTTGGTTAAAAGATACGGTGCTGCTACTGTTGTTATGGCTTTTGATGAACAAGGTCAAGCGGATACTTACGAACGCCGAATCGAAATATGCCAACGTGCCTATAACATTCTAGTCCATCAAGTTAAGTTTCCACCTCAAGACATCATTTTTGACCCCAATATTTTAACCATTGCAACCGGTATTGAAGAGCATAACAATTATGCGGTTGATTTTATCAATGCTTGTCAATGGATTAAATCTAATTTACCATTTGCCAAAGTAAGTGGTGGCGTTAGTAATATCTCATTTTCTTTCAGAGGCAATGATACCGTAAGAGAAGCCATGCACTCTGTGTTTTTATACCATGCCATTAAAGCAGGTATGGACATGGGAATAGTAAATGCAGGGATGTTGATGGTGTATGATGAAATACCCAAAGACTTGTTGACATTAATTGAGGATGTTATGTTTAACAGAAATGCAGATGCTACCGAAAATTTGGTAAAATTTGCAGATACCGTCAAAGCAAAAGGAAAGGTTGAAGTAGTCAATACGGCTTGGCGTTTATTGCCTGTAGAGGAGCGATTAAAACACGCCTTAGTTAACGGAATTACTGATTTCATTGATGTCGATACCGAAGAGGCAAGAAAGACCTTTAAAGTGCCCTTACAAGTGATAGAAGGTCCTTTGATGGCAGGGATGAATGTGGTGGGAGATTTGTTTGGATGTGGCAAAATGTTTTTGCCACAAGTGGTAAAAAGTGCTAGGGTGATGAAAAAAGCAGTGGCCTATTTGGAACCCTTTTTACAAGCCGAAAAAGACCGTGCTTTGGCAGCCAATGAAACCAAACTAAGCGACCAAAAAGGTCAAGGAAAAATATTGTTAGCAACAGTTAAAGGCGACGTACACGACATCGGAAAAAATATTGTGGGTGTTGTTTTGGCTTGTAATAATTACGAAATTGTGGACATGGGTGTAATGGTACCGCCCGAAAAAATATTAGCTAAAGCCAGAGAAATAAACGCAGATGTAATAGGTTTAAGTGGTTTAATTACCCCAAGTTTGGATGAAATGGTAGTGGTAGCACAACAAATGGAAAAAGAAGGTTTTAAAATACCTTTGTTAATAGGTGGCGCAACTACTAGTAGGGTTCACGCGGCTGTTAAAGTAGCACCACAATACAGCGGAACAGTGGTTCACGTATTAGATGCTTCCAAATCGGTTCCTGTGGTTTCTGCTTTGTTGAGTGATGAGCAAAAAGGGTATTTTTCACAATCCATTCGTGAGGAGTATATTCAAATGGCAATAGACCATTCCAAAAGACAAGCGGCTAAGGAACTATTGACTTATACTGAGGCACTCAAAAACAAAAAACAACTTGATTTTTCAAACATAAAAACACCACAACAATTAGGTATTCATTATTTGCATCATTTCGATTTGGCCGAACTGCGTCCAATTATAGATTGGACACCGTTTTTCCAAACGTGGGAATTGGCAGGTAAGTTTCCAGCCATATTGAAAGATGAAGTTGTTGGGGTAGAGGCAAGTAAATTGTTTGAGGATGCCAATAAAATGTTAGATCAAATTATCAGTGAAAAATGGTTGTCGGCCCATGCAAGTTGGGGACTTTTGCCTGCAAACGCTGTTGACGATGATATTGAAGTATTTGACCTAGAAGGCAATAAAATTGAAACCTTTTGTTTTTTGAGACAACAAAGAAAAATGGCAGCTTCTGTTTCTAATTTATCGCTCGCAGATTTTATAGCACCTAAAAGCCATGGTAAAAACGATTACATGGGATTTTTTACAGTGACTGCCGGTGTAGGAATTGAGCCACATTTAGAAAGATTTGAAGCACAACACGACGATTATAACAGCATTTTACTCAAAGCATTGGCTGATAGATTGGCTGAAGCTTTTGCAGAGAAATTGCACCAATTGGTTCGTACCAACTATTGGGGATATGCCCAAGAAGACCAATTGAGTGTTGAAGATTTAATAATTGAAAAATACCAAGGAATAAGACCTGCCCCAGGCTATCCTGCCTGTCCCGACCATACCGAAAAAGAGAAGTTATTTAAACTACTGAACAATGATAAAATAGGAGTGGAGTTAACCGAGAGCTATGCCATGTATCCTGCTTCTTCTGTTTCTGGTTTTTATTTCGCCCATTCCGAATCGCGTTATTTTGGTGTAGGACAAGTTAACAAAGACCAAATAGTTAATTATGCTGACAGAAAAAACAAGTCAGTGGCTGAAATTGAAAAGTGGTTGAGACCAGTGTTGAGTTATTAATCGAATAAAAGATATTTTATTCTCCAAGCAGTTTCATAACGATTGTTTTATGGTACAATACTGTGAATGATTTTTTTCTTTGTTACAATTCCCTTTTCATTTTTGTAGTAAACGACATAAAATCCACTTTGTAAAGACTGTAAATCCATGGTATGTAAGCCCTTATCAAAAGTTTGTTTTAGAACTTTTCCGCCAAAGCTATTCAAAATAGTTACTTCACATTGGTAGAAACTGCTAATACTTAATTGTTGGAATTGGGGCAAATGTTGCACTAACATTGATTCAATGGATGCATCACTGATGTTCGTGTTTTCCTTGGGACATGCCACAGCTATCTCTATAGACATGGAGTCTTTACAACCTTTGTTATTGAGTGCTATTGCTTTTACTGTAAATTTCCCTGTGTCATTGTATTTATAACTGAAGTTGGATTGATTAATTAATGAGTTACCATCACCCATTGATACTATAGAGGATTGAATGGTTTCATTGCCCTTTAATATAAAGTTTTTAGTTAAGCAATCGGAACCAGAACTGGTGTCAATGGAGGTAATTTTAAAGCCACAAGTGTCCTTTTTTTCGCAATTTATATTAACAGTGATTTGAGCGGTATCTGCACAACCTATGTCATCTTTTACAACAACCAATACTTCATATTCGCCATTTTCTGCGTATTCATGCACATCAAAAGCATTGTTTGAAGAATCGCCATCGCCAAAATACCAAGTCAGTGTTTCGGTGTTTTGACTTACTATGGCATTAAATTCCATCTCATTGCAACTGTAACTTAAGGTATCGGCAGAATAAATGCCAATTTCACTAAGGTCGCACGGATTGTCACATTGAATAATCACTTGTTTAAACACAGAATCAGCACAACCATTGGCATCATACACAATCCCAATTAAGGTGAAGGTGTCATTGGCGGTATAAAAGTTTTTGGGTTTCTTACAAGTGCAATTGTTTCCATCGCCATAGTACCATTTATAGGACTGAGGTGTGCCTCCAGTTAATGTAAAATCAAAATCCTTGTAATTGCAGGTGCTATTTGTGGTATTTTCTGTAAGGCTTGTAAACCGAACTGAACAGGGTTGTGCCCAAGCTGAAAAAGTATAAGAGAAGAAAAGTAAAACGAGCGTAATTTTTTTAATCATGTTGTTATAAGACACGTTTTGTTTTAAATAAGTGGTATTAGATTCATTTTTTCTATTTCATGGATAAATTTGGAAACAGGAAAACCCATGATATTGTAGTAACAGCCTTCTATTTTTTGGATACCTATTAAACCAATAAATTCCTGCACACCATAAGCGCCTGCTTTGTCTAAAGGACGGTAATGTTGTAAATAATAATCAATTTGTGACTCAGTAAGCGCGTTGAAAAACACTTTGCTTTCGTCGTAAAACACCATTGATTTTTCTTGACTTTTTACGCACACTCCCGTAAAAACATGATGCCATTTGCCCGAAAGTTTCATTAACATTGCTTTGGCTTCCTGTAAGGTCAAAGGTTTGTTTAGGACTTCATTTTCTAGCCAAACCACCGTGTCTGCGGTTACTAATAATTCATTTTGATGGATAGTTGCTGTGTAAGCGGCTGCTTTTTTTTGCGCTAAAAAAACAGGAATTTCTTCCGCTTTTAATAAAGAAGGAAAGGTTTCTTCAACATCAATTTTAATACATTCTAACTCAAAACCACTGTCTTTCAAGAGCATTTGTCTGCGTGGACTTTGCGAGGCGAGTAATATTTTATAAGGGAAAAACGGAGGGTGATGCATTAGGTAAAAATTAAATTAAGAACGGCAATTAGTATCATTACTTTGAGGAATTGACTCAAGTAATGGAAGTCTTTTTTCTCTTTGGCTTTAGAGAGTAAATTGATAAAATAAAACAAAGCAATGGTGATGATTGCCATTACAATAGCAGGAATATACATGGCAACGCCCCAAGCCAATACACTGTAGATGCCACAGAAGAGGGTTTCGATACCTGCAAAAATGTAACAAATGATTTTAGCCCCTTTGTTGCCAAAAAGGATTGGATAGGTTTTGTGCCCAACCTGTTTATCGCCCTCAGCATCTTCCATGTCTTTCACAATTTCTCTGATCAATGAAATTAAAAAAGCAAACAGAATGTAACCGGTAAAGTTTAAAAGGCCGATTTTGGTTTTAAAGGAGATAAGTAAAATACAAGAAGCCACCACCGCAGCACTGCACAGGGCGACTATTAAGTTACCAATCAATGGCATTCCTTTGAGTTGTTGCGCATACAAAAACAACATCGTCATGATGCATAAATTAACGATTAAAAAGGATTCACTGAGTTGGAAAGAAATAAGCAAAGAAACCACATTCAACACAAAATAGGCAATAAAACCTTGCTTTTTGGTCATGGTTTTGCCAATAATCACGCGTTCTGGTGCATTTATCAAATCGGTGTTAACATCGTAAATATCGTTGACGATGTAACCGGCAGCCGCTGTTAATACGGTAGGCAAAATTAAATAGACCATTTTTAACCAATAGTATGCATCCACCTCAGGCGAGTATTTCAGTAATACCACAAGCATGGTAGCGGCTATAATGAGTAGATTGAGCGGTCGTATCAATTTTATATTTTGAATGAACATGTTGACTGTTATATTTTCTCATTCAAAAGTGCGCTTTTTATTTTAAATTGCCAATGTTTAACTACAAACACATGTTTAAAACTCAATTTATATGGCCAATCATTTACTTGTTTCTTGTTATAGTAATGTATATGGTTCAAGTCAATTTTCCTGAAATTGAAACCACTTTGGCCTTGTATCCTCGTCACTTCAAGTACATTTTAGGGGTTATTACAACCGTTTTTTTACATGCCAATGTATCACATTTAAGTTCTAATGTTTTGCCCTTGGCAGCGTGTTTATTTGGTTTGTTTTATTTTTACAAAACCATAGCAAAGCAAGTGTTATTCATCAGTCATTTGCTCAGTGGATTCCTTATTTGGTTATTGGCACGCCCCTCTTTTCATATTGGTGCAAGCGGTTTGGTTTATGCTTTGGTCTTTTTTATTTTAATTAGTGCTTTGGTCAGAAAAAACAAACAATTGATAGTGGTTGCTTTCATTATTTTAGTGTTTCAAAATGGATTGATTTGGGGCGTCTTTCCGCAAGACAATCAAGTCAGTTGGGAAAGTCATTTATTAGGGGCTTTGGTAGGCATTGTGTTAGCAGTTTTGTACAGAAACAAAGGCCCACAAAACGACAGCGAAAAACACTGGAACGAGGATGACAAGCAAGAAGATGAGTACAAAGAATTATTGGAGGGTAAGGATTGATGTTTAGTCCCGATACTTCGGGATGATAACTATCGTCCCGATAATTATCGGGACGATATATTTGCCCAGTGCATATTCTAATTAGAGGTCGATTTTATCACCACGAAGTAGCGACAGAGTCAATTTCTTTCATCAACCTATCTGTTTCACTTAATGCCACTATGATTTTTTGATAGTGTAAAATATCATCAAATTCGAGTTTACGGTCTTTGCGGTCTTTGAGCCATTTTTGGGCAGGTTGGTAGCCTCCAATGTAAAACTTCCATGCTTTGAGTGGCACATTGGCGAAATATTGGGTTTCATTGATAAAAACATTCCCTTGCAAATCCCCTGTTTTCTCATTTTGTGGAATTGGAAAATAGTGAGGTTTTGTAACTATATTATCTCCATCTTCGGGATATTGCGTTATATATTCCTCAACAATTGGACTTTCTAACAAGTGTAATTGCCTGATTTCACCACCCAGTTTAACCAATTGCCAAAAGGTGTCTTTGTCTTTTGGATAAGGCACTCTCAGAAAATCAATTTTTAAAAACTCTTTGTATTTCTCACGGTAAGTAGGAGAATGTAAAACCGCATAGATATAATCCAAAATATCTATCGGAGCAAATACCAACTCCCCAAGCTCCCCAAACTCCCCAAACTCCCCTCCTTCCAAAGGAGGGGCAGGGGTGGTTGCTTCACCATCCACATCACTTGTGGTTGCTCCACCCACATTTTCAGGAATATTCTTACTCCACCCAAAACTTTCTTTTATTTCATCTAAAACCTGTTCAGTTTGTTCAAAGACTAATTTGTTTTCAAAACGCAATACTTTGATGCCATAATAATTTAGAAACAAAGTTCTTTCTGCATCTTTTTCTTGTGCTGTTACATTAAAATGCACTTCACCATCTAACTCAATTGCCAGTTTTTCGCTAGGACAGTAAAAATCTAAAATATAATTACCTACGCTGTGTTGCCTTCTGAACTTTCTACCTTCTAATTTAGAGTTTTGAACCAAAGTCCAGAATTTAGCTTCTGCTGGTGTTAGGTTGTTTCTAAGTTTTTTTCTAAATGTTTTGAGGTATGGGAGATTGTTTATTTGGTGTTTATTAATTGGTCTTGGACTAATTTGTTGTTTGTTGTTTTCAACCACCCCTAGCCCCTCCTTCAAAAGGAGGGGAGCTGGTTTTTCGGGGACAAAAGTTAATCCTAATTTATCTGCTATTTGCTTTATAATTTCAGGGTTTAGATTGGGGGTTCGACCTTGCACTAAGCTTTCTAAAAGTTGTTGTAAATCTCCAAGAAAACTATGCTCGGTTGCATTACCAAGTTTATATAGTTTATTAATGTTGTCTAAGTATTGTTCTAAAGGCATTAATTTTGTTTTCAAATTTTACAGTCCAAAGATAGTTTTTTCTGTTGGTCTGTTTGTGTTTTTTGAACAGATTTTGTCTATGAATTTTTGTTTTATTGGATTATATATCAAACTAAACCAATAAACTCTCCTACAACCACAAATCCATCTTCATCTTGAATTATAATATTTTCATATTCAGTATTTTCAGGCTTTAGAATAATTTTTTCGTGCTGCCACTCTCCAGTTATTTTATCAATGACTTTTTCACTTGAATATTTCTTTATTGAATAGCTTCCTTCATTTTCAGAATCATAAACATTATTATGTTGCACTAATACAATTTTGTTTTGTCTAGACCCAACCACATTTGCTCTAAAGACACAAAGGTCTCCATCTTTAATTTTAGGCAACATAGAATTGCCTTTAGCACGCACGACATACATACTTTTATTTAATTTGCCTACTCCTTCTATTTTTATCCATCCTTCCTCTTCTACAGTTTGCCATTCGCTAAATTTACCGCAGGCAGCTTTTAATGAATACAATGGCAAATAATCAACATACTTTACATCGTCATTAACATCTGCTTCTATTCTTTCTACTACAGGCATTGGTATAATTTTACCTTCCGCAACTTTTGAACTTTCAAGCAATGAAGAAAAATGATTTGATAATTCTTTATCACAACAATATATATAACAACCTTTCATACCTCTTGTCATCAAAGTTCTATAGGTATTCTTTATAATTTTATCAGCAATTTTCAATGCCCTGTTTTTATCGTCTTTTAATTGTTTCTTAATTCCTAGAATTGACTTATCCTTTGATGACCTTTTTAAAACATCAGTCACAACTTTGTTTTTGGAAATATCAAAGCGCATGTCTTCGCCAATAATTACCCCCACATAATCAAGTTCTAAACCTTGGCAGGTATGTATACATCCTATTTCATTTACAGAATTCTCACCTATAATCCATGTGCTTCCATCGTTTTGTAAATTCCATTTCATTCCAAAATTATATTGAGGAATAACAATATCATTAACCAAGTTGTTTTTTTTGCTTTTCCAGTCCCAACAGTAACCTGCAACAAGTCTCGATTTGTTATTTACTTTATTTTTTTCAACAATCGCTTTTCTTAATTCGTTAGGGTCATCAAAAACTTTAAAATCAAAATCGTATTTTGCAAGCTTTATGTTTGCTGTTTCTCGAATTTGAATGGAATTATCAATCCACGATAAAAATGCATCCGATCCATTGCATCTAAATTGTGATTGTAGTTTCAATGAATTCACAACTGCCCCTTGAGATTTTGCTAATTCCTCAATGTAATCTTTGCTACCTATATCTTTTATATGTATTTGTTGATTATCGTCAACAAAAAATATTGAGAACTTGGAGGCATTTATAATTTCCAATATTTGGTTCTCCCCAAGATTTTGATAAAGGCCACTTTTATAATTTAATCGGTGCGCTTCATCAACTAAAAGTGCGTCAAAAATGTTTGACTCTGAATCAATAAAAGCACCTGAACCTCCGAATAGATTATTTATCTCTGTCTTTTTTTTCGTTCCTGATAACTTAACAGAATACACTTCCCTAGGAGCTGAGTTTTTGGATATATATTTTGCCAACAAACCTTCATCCGTCAACTTAACTAGTAAATTTATAGCTACGACACTTTTACCAGTGCCTGGTCCTCCTTCGACAATTAGAACTTGTTTCTTGTTTGGCTTAGCTTTCCTTGCCATTGCCAAAGCACTTTCTAAAACAACTTTTTGGTTATCTATCATCACAAATTCTTCATTCCCTTTTAACATAGAGGTCAAACTATCTGCTAACTGTTTTGAAGGTCTGAAGCGGCCATTTTCAATACGGTACAAAATATCTTTACTGTCACCATATTTAATGAACTCTTTAATGAATTCACGAAGTTTGATTGCATCAGGCTTCAAAAAAAGGGGAGCCTTTTCAATATGCTCAGAATAAAAGGAATTATTAATAATGTTGTCAGGAGTATAGTTGTGCAAATAAGCACATGGCACTAAATTTATTCCTTCCTCTTGCACTGTGGAATTATAATTTTTGATCATTGAAGCATATGACCAAGCCTGATAGGAAGGGTGTGCCGTTTTGGTTTCTCCATGTTGAAACCAAGTTTTAACAATAGCATCCTCATTTGTTAGAGATGCTTTTGACCATTGCTTTAATTCAATAATCAATACTTGCTCCTTATTATCATGGTTATTGCCTGCGATAATAAAATCAATCCTATTTGATGTAAGTGGAATTTGAAATTCTATAGAGACTTTAGCATCTTTGGGAATATCATCATCCGATAGAACTGTGTTCATATACATCATTGAGTTTTGCCAAGCCAAAATTTCATTCTTTGATGTCGATCTCCCAAGTTTTGTGAAATAAGCAGTATGAATAATATCACTTATATTATTAGTAAGTACATCAGCCAAAAAACCTGCTTTATCAGATTGGTAAACTATCATAGTTCATCGTATTTTTTTGATGTTCCTTTTGCTTTGTCTACAGGATATTTCTCTCCATTTGTTTTGATTTTGTCCAAGACGATTTCTTTAACATCGAATCCATATTTCTCAGCCAGTAAAAAGGCAAATGAAAAAATATCAGCAAGTTCCTCTTTTATTTTTTCGGTATTAGCATCCTCTGATTTCTTCCAAAGAAATAATTCTAAAAGTTCAGCACTTTCTATGTTTATAGCTAAAGCCAAATCTTTTGGATTGTGAAATTGCTCCCAATCTCTTTCATTTCTGAATTCTAAAAGTGCTTGTATTATTTCTTCGCTTTCTTTCATTCTTTATTCTATTTCAATGACGCTAGTATTTCTCTAGTTTTTTTATAACTTGCTCATATGTCCGTTTTTCAGACATTTATTAAGTTATTTTACAAATATGCATTATATTTTTTGAACGAGCAAAAGGTGTGTTTGTTTATAATTTTTAAGCAGAAATTATTACAAAATTCATAAATGAGAGAAAGGGTTGTAGTGTTATATTTTTATAATCTGATTTTCTTTAAAATTTCGGAAATATCTTTGTCATAATCTTCAATCCATACTGTTTTTACTCCTAGTGATTCAGAATCTTTTTCTTCAAATCTATTTTTAAGTTCTATTAGAAAATCTATTGCTTCATCTATTTTTAAATTAATATTGATTTTATCATTCTCAATTTCTGGATTTTCTTCTATTAACTTATTTATTGAATTTTTTAACCAAATTTTGTTTGTTTTTTTCTTAAAAATATAATGATACTTAGTGGATTTTTTTTGTGTTTTAGCAATGTCAAGTATGCGACGAATATTTGGGTCAGAGAGTGAAGTTCCAATAAATAAACAAGTTTTATCTCTGAATTTATTTATTTGGACAATGTTATTCCAGCTATATGTATTACTATACTGCTCATGATATACAAATTCTCCTAAAGTTATTTTATTTTCACTTCCTATGTTTCCATTTCTTGGTAAAAAACCATGAACATGATGTATTTTTAGAATATTATTATCTGGATTTATTGCTTGTCCAAATACTGATTCAAAAGGCATATCTAAATTTTTTTCCTTTAATTTTGTTTCAATAATATCATCATAATTATATGTTATTATTCCATCTAAATTTGGGCTATTTCCTGGTGCAAGGCAAAATTTGATAATTTCATCTACAATTAAAGATTCCGCACTTTCTTCATAAGTTTCATATAACGCATCTCTAACATTTTTTTCAAACTTATTTTTTATTTTATCATCTTTAAATGATTCTTCTAAATATCTTCAAGCAATTAGTGAACTTGGATTAAATATTTTCGAGAAGATTTTTGATAAAACTAAAGCTTTATCAGTTTCTTGTTCGATAGTTGTCATTAATAATCTTTGGAGGAGGTTATCCCATGTTGGAATTCCAAATTCAGAAGAAATGCCCGCTCCAAGTACAAAATTTAAGTTTCCACTATTAAAGGCTTCTTTTAAGTGTTTAATAGCTGTTTCAGAAGTAGATTTTCTAGTTGTAGGTAATTTATGTTTTAAGATAGGATAATTGAAATCAAAATCTTTTAAATTATTTAAATTCTCAATAATATTATTCAATTTAATTTGATCCCAATTAAAATTAATATTTTTATAGTCCATATCATTAAAATAAAAATCTTTTATGTTAATAGTTTTCTTTTTGTCTTCCTCCATAATTTTCTTTTAGCCGAAATAGGGTTAAAATTTCACACAACTTACTTAAATCCCTGATAAAATAAGACTCACAGAACCACATTGTGTTATATAAGCCTGACTAGTGTCAGGATCTAAGTTTTAGTTATTTTGCAAATATGTATTTTTATTTTTAAATTACATAGTACAAGTATCACAAAATTTATTTATAAGCATTTATAAATGGCTACGCTCAATAAATACGTGAAAAAAATTTACATATTTATTTATCTAAAAACGCTGTTTTGAATAAATCTACCCCAACAAATGCCCCGTTTGATTGTGTTCTATCACATCAAAAAAGTTGCCGTTGAACTTTAAAACATACAAGCACAAATTGCTGTGTCCCCATTTTTCCATCTCTTGAAGGGGAGTGTTGGTAAGCAAACACAAAAAACTGCGCATCGCCCTGCCATGCATGCAAATTAAGATATTTTGTTCGGCTGTGTTTTGCATTATTTTGGCTAAACCTAGCTTTTGTCTTTCAAACATTTCAAGGGGTGTTTCGCCATCAGCTACGGCTGTGTCCAATGCGCCGCTTTGCCATTGCTTTACAATGCTTTCAAAATGCGCCACTCGCTCGGGGGTTTGTTCCACACCTTCCATTATTCCCCAATTAATCTCATTCAGTTCTGCTATGGCTTTGTGCGGGTGTTTCTGAATAAACGAAGCCACCGACTGATGGGTGCGTTTGAGTAAGGAGGTGTAAACACAGTCGAATGGAATAGTTTGGTATTTGTTGTAAAACAGTTCAGCTTGGGTTCTGCCGGTTTCATTCAAATCGCTGTTGATGCCACTGCCTTGTATAATACCTTTTTTATTGAAATCGGTTTCACCGTGTCTGATTAAGTAAATCGTTTTGTTTATATTTGCGCTATTATTTATTGAGATGGCTTCCATATTTTTTGACACGGCAAATATAAAACTAGAATCGTTAAATGACTACTGTAAAAATACTATGGTAGAGTATTTAGGAATTGAATTCATTGAACTGGGCGATGACTTTTTAAAAGCCAAAATGCCTGTGAATGAAAAAACAGTTCAACCATTGCGAATGTTGAACGGTGGCGCTAGTTTGGCATTGTGTGAATGTGTTGGAAGTATGGCGGCTAACCTGGTGTTTGACAGAACTAAATTCGTGGCATTAGGGCTCGACTTAAATGGCAACCACTTGCGTCCGGTAATGGAAGGCGATTGGGTGTATGCCATTGCCAAACCGCACCACATTGGTGCAACAACCCAAGTTTGGGAAATAAAAATAGAAAATCAAGCGGGTCAGTTGGTTCACATCAGCCGATTGACTATGGCTGTAAAAAACCGTTAATGGGTCCTAAATGAGTACCTATCAATTTATTTGGCGACTCCCCTCACAATCACAACTATATGGCTTTACAGCCCAAGAGAATGGTTTGGATGTTTTTGCTTTTGCACCCTTTGTTTTAAATCATGCTGACCTAAAAAAGTACATTCACAAAGGCACTATTTCGCCCATTGATGAACAAGAGGTAACGGCGTTTTTTAAGGCACTCCAATTGACAACTAATGATGAAAGTGTACCATCTTCCAAAAACCAGTATTTGCAAAGTGTAAAGGAGGCCAAAAGAGCTATTGAACATGGTGTTTTCGATAAGGTAGTTTTAGCCAGAAACAAGTGGATAGAAGGTCGGGTCGATTACCATGCCATGTTTGTCTCTATGCTACAGCAATATCCTCAAGCATTTGTGTTTGCTTGTGTTACAAAAGAGGGTCAATTAATGTTGGGTGCAACCCCTGAAACTTTGCTCAATTACAACGGAACGACACTTTATACTGAGGCTTTGGGTGGCACTTTGTACAACAACACTTACGGCGACAAAGAACTCAAAGAGCATCAGCAAATCAGAGATTACATAGAACAACAAATCTTGTCGTTGGATTTGTCAACCAGTATAGGTGCTATTAAAACCAAACAAGCAGGCAATGTGTCGCACTTGTGCAGTGTTTTTAATATTGCAGTGAATGAAGCCAATAAAGTGAATCAATTGTTAGAACGCTTACACCCAACGCCTGCGGTGTGTGGTTTCCCCAAAGAGTCTGCTTTAACATTTATTTTAGAAAATGAAGCGTTCGACAGGGGCTATTATTCTGGTTTTTTAGGGCCAATGAGTCATGACAATCATCAGCAATTGTTTGTGAATTTACGCAGTGGAATGGCTTATGACAATGGATTAATGTTGATGGCAGGTGCAGGCATTAATGAAATGTCTGTTGAGGAAGATGAATGGGTAGAAACCGAACGAAAAATGGATACCTTGTTAAATTGTGTTCAATTGATCAAAAACTAGTCGAAAAGTAAAAGACTAATGAGGGTTTTTTTGTAAATTTGCAGCCGTAACGTGTTAAAAATATTATTCAATATCTTTTTGATTTATCTCATTTGGCAGGGAATCAAATTATTTATTTCTATCAACAAGGTTCAGTCTAACTTGAACAAGAAAGTAAATGACATGAATGAAAAAATGAATCGGACTGAGAGAAAATCTAAGAAAAAAGAGTCTAAATCAATCGATGAAGAGTATATAGATTACGAAGAAATTAAAGATTAAAAATCGTCTTCGTCCTTCACTACAGGATCTTTCATCACCGTGCTCAATTCCTTAATAAAGTCTTTCACCATTTTGTCAACCGCCAAAAGGTAAGCGTCGTTTGCTTTAGGACCTCTTTTTTGATTGGCATAGTATTCTAAGTATGTTTGAATTGGTTTTTCCGACCCTTTCGCCACTGTGTTATGGACGAAGTGCGAAATTTTATATTTGTATTTGTCGTCTTTTACACGAATATCAATTCTGAAAGTGATGGTCCCGTTTTGACTGTAAGAGAATTCATTGTTTTTTAACATAAACGGCATTGTTGGTTTAATAATAATTCTGCCAACATCACCATCGGGTTTGTAATCTTCAATCAACATTTCTTTAGGGAAAACAAGCGGTTTTTTGGGAGCTTCTTTGTACACTGTGGTGTATTTTTGCATTAAAAATTTTTTAGCTCTCCAATACAATGAATCAATCGTTCCACCGTCATAAACATCATTTTCTAACGGTTTAAATGGCATAACACCAAGGTATGTAATTAGATTAGAGTTGGTATCAATGGGAGGATTAAATTTTTCGTATGGTTTAAAGCCAAGCGGAGATTTTTTTTCAGCAACAGCAGGCGCTTCAGCAGGCGTTTCTTCAAAGGTGGTTGAATCAAAATTATATTCAGAACCGAATGGATCAGGTTCTGTGGTTTGTGCTTTCAAGCCTAAACTAATGAAAGCAAGAGAGATAAAAAGAAATTTCTTCATTCTTGAGGTTGATGTTCGTTTATATGGTTTTAAGTCGCAAATTGAGTACCAAATTTTTAACGGAGGGCAAATCTAATTAAAACATTTAATATTATAAAACAAATTTATCAAGGTAAGCTTAACTTTGCAGTCTTATTCCACTACAAACTGCAAAATGAAAAAAATATTGTTTCTGCTACTCATTATCTTTGATTTAATTTCTTGTAAGCATAAGGAAATCAAGGTAATGCCACAAATTAAAGTTAATAATCATTCGTTTTCCAATTACGATTCTGTTCATTTGAACCATATTCATTTGGATTTAAAGGTTGATTTTAAACACAAGGAATTGTCGGGGAAAGCGGTACTTAGTATTGAAAATAAGACAGCCTGTCGTTATTTGATTTTAGACATTAAATCTTTGGTCATTGACAAAATATTATTAGAAGATTCTATTGAAACAGCTTGGAGTTTGGGCGAAGAATACACTCATTTTGGTCAAGCTTTGGTGATAGAAATTGGCAAAAACACCGAAAAAGTGGCGGTTTACTATAAAACATCACCCAATGCAGAAGCGCTTATGTGGTTGGAACCAGAACAAACATTTGGCAAAAAACACCCTTTCTTGTTTACACAAAGTCAGGCCATACTAGCCCGAACGTGGGTGCCTTGTATGGATGCGCCTGCTGTTAGAATGACCTATTCTGCGGATATCACTTGCGACCCACAGTATTTGGCATTGATGAGTGCTGAAAATAATTTTGAGAAAAACAAACAGGGGCGTTATCACTTTGAAATGCCTCAACCTATTCCTTCTTACTTAATGGCATTGGCAGTGGGCGATTTGTCTTTTAAAAGTTTAGGGGTTAATTGTGGTGTTTTTGCCGAACCCGAAATGTTGGAAAAAGCTGCCTATGAATTCGGTGATTTGTCTGCCATGATTGCCAGTGCCGAGGCCTTGTATGGTCCATACGCTTGGGGTCGTTATGATGTCTTGTTATTGCCACCTAGTTTCCCTTTTGGTGGAATGGAAAATCCCCGTTTAACCTTTGCAACGCCAACCATTATTGCAGGAGATAAAAGTTTAGTTTCGCTCATAGCACATGAACTAGCCCACAGTTGGAGTGGTAATTTGGTGACCAATAAAACATGGAATGACTTCTGGCTGAACGAAGGTTTTACCGTTTACTTTGAAGAAAGAATAATGGAAAGTATATACGGTAAAGATTATGCCGATATGTTGTCAAAATTGAGCTTAGATGAAATGCAAAAATCGTTGGAATCACTCATGCTAACCGCTCCCGGTGATACCAAATTAAAACTAAATTTGAATGCAAGAAATCCTGATGATGGCGTTACAGATATTGCCTATGTCAAAGGGTGTATGTTTTTGAGGTATTTAGAATTGCAAGTCGGCAGAAAAGCTTGGGATGCTTTTTTAAACCAATATTTTAATCATTTTAAATGGAAAACAGTCGATACCGAAACATTCATTGCTTACCTTAATAATGAACTGTTATCGAAATATCCTAAAAAACAGTTCAATGTCATGGAGTGGATTTATGAAATAGGAGTGCCTGCAAATCTGCCAAAAATTGAAAGTAAATATTTGTTAAAGGTTGAAAATATGGCAAGCGAATACAACCAAACCAGAAAATTGAAAAGTATTGATACCGCTCAGTTTACCACACACCATTGGTTGCACTTGCTCAGAAATTTGAATGCGGATTCTATTCAATCAACCATGAGTGAATTGGATACTACTTTTGGTTTCAGTAAAAGCACTAATGCTGAAATACAATGCGATTGGTATGTTTTGGCTATAAAGAATAACTATGAAGTGGCGTATCCTTATTTAGAAAAATATTTGTCAACGGTAGGGCGAAGAAAATTTTTAGAACCTCTTTACTTCAACTTAAGCAAAACCGATGAAGGATTAATAAGAGCGAAAAAATGGTACGAAAAATACAAAAACAGTTACCATGCCGTTTCTCGAAACACGATTGAGGAACTTTTATACAACGATCCAATAGGCAATAAATAATTTTAAGGAATTTATACAATTTGGTATAAGTATTGCGTTCTTATTACTATGAGAAAATGGATTGTTTGGGGATTGTTACTGCTGGTAAGCACAAGTTTTATTGTTATTAATAAAAGTGGTGAAGAACAATCTCAAGCAGCACATAAAAATCAATTGATGGCGGCTTACCAAAGTCAAAATTTCTCAAAATTTAGAGTCTTGTTCAAAAACACACCTGCCAAAATGTTGACAGACACAGTGTTGTTAAATTGGCAAAAACAAATGACCATCAAAGACTACCGTTTACATTACTTGCCATACCTAAATCAAGATATAAAAACCTTGTTTTCAGTAGTTCCTCAAGTGAGTCAGTGTAAAAAGGGAGTGGTGAACGACAAAGGGCATCAACAAGTATTAACGGTATTGAATTTTTACAGAAGATTAAGTGGATTGTACGATTCATGTATCCTCGACAAACAACTAAACACACAATGTCAATCGGCAGCATTGATGATGGAAGCCAACAATAGTTTGAACCATAATCCACCAAGCAATTGGCGTTGTTATACCAAAGAGGGTGCTTTGTCTGCCTCACAAAGTAATTTAACATTGGGCGCCAGTTTTACGGAAGGGTTAGACGTGTTAATGGATGATTTTGGGGCTAGTAATGATCATTGTGGTCACCGCAGATGGTTATTAAATCCTCATAATTATCGGTTTGGACATGGCAGTACAAATTCAGCAATGGTGGTTTCGGTTTTTGGCAAAACACAAGTGCCTGCAAATAATCAGTTGTATTACAACGACACACAATTTGTGGCATGGCCAAGTCCCTACTATTTCCCCAAAGATTTGATCTATGAAAGATGGAGTTTTTCGCTGCATCAGGCGGTTTTTGACGAAGCTTTAGTATCTGTTAATGTGAACGGAAAAAGTTTGACAGTAAGAAAAGAAAAGGTAAAAATTGGGTATGGCATTAATACATTAGTTTGGAAAATAGACCCTTCATTAATACAGAACAATCAGATTTACCACGTTAGAATTACAAAAGTAAAAAAAGGGAATACCGGAAAATATTATACCTACACCTATCAAGTTAGGCCACTCGAGATTCAGTAATATTATCATTTTGATTTGTTAATATTAGTTAACTTTGTATCTCAATTTAAGTAAAGCATGAAATACAAATTATTAGGTAAAAGTGGGTTAAAAGTTTCCGAACTTTCATTAGGTACAATGGGTTTTGGAACCGAATGGAATTGGGGTGCCGACAGGGAAACCAGTTTTCAAATTATGGAAGCTTTTGCCAATGCAGGAGGTAATTTTATAGATACCGCTAACCGTTATACTGAAGGTACAAGCGAAAAATGGATAGGGGAGTTTGTCCAACCCAATCGCGACCATTTCGTTATAGCGACTAAATATTCACTGCACGATAATTTAACCAATGTGAATGCTTCGGGCAACAACAGAAAAAACATGATGCGCAGTGTGGAAGCCAGTTTAAAAAGATTGAACACCGATTTTATCGACTTGCTTTACCTTCATATTTGGGATAATTTAACGCCAATTGATGAAGTAATGCGCGGTTTGGATGATTTGGTAAGACAAGGCAAAGTGAATTATATAGGCATAAGCGATACGCCTGCTTGGGTGATAAGCAAAGGGCAAACATTAGCAGAACTGATGGGATGGAGTCAGTTTGTGGCGTTACAAGTGGAATACAGTTTATTGCAACGCACCCCCGAAAGAGAATTGATACCTATGGCCAAACATTTTGGAATGACTGTAACCCCATGGGCACCACTCGCAGGTGGCGCTTTAACTGGAAAATATTTGGTGGGTGACAAAGGGCGTTTACCCGAAAACAGCAAACGACTCAATGAACGTGCTGTGGGCATTGCCAAAACGGTGGTTGCTATAGCCGAAGAATTGAAAGTGGCGCCAGCACATGTGGCTTTAAAATGGACCATGAGTCAAGGGTTTTCGAGCATTCCTATTGTGGGAGCAACCAAACTAAGTCAAATGCAAGAAAATCTGAAAGCACTTGACTGCCAATTGACACAAGAACACATTCAAAGACTCAATGCTTGCAGTGCCATTGAATTGGGTTTCCCAGGTGATTTCTTTAATGAAGAGGGCGTAAGACAAGTCACCTTTGGTGGCTTTTACAATCAAATAGAAAAAAGAGATTAAATGAGTTTTAATAGAATTTGTTTAGTTTTAACTTTTATATTTTTTCAAAATTATGAGTTATTAGCGATTAATGATTCATCTTCTCGTTTTTCCTCTTCTCGTTTCAAAATCTCATCTTATTTTGAGTTTTACTATCAATATCAGTCACCCAACAAGAGAATAAGTGAATTGCCAAGTTATGTTAATTCATTTAAAAAACTGAATCAATTCAATTTGAATATTGGTTTAATCAAAGCATCATACGAAACCAAGAATTTTAGGAGTAATTTAGGATTAATGACAGGTAATTATGGACAAGCTAATTTGGCACACGAACCTGCTCCACTAAGGCATCTTTTCGAGGCCAACGTTGGTTTTAAATTATTGAAAAAAAACAATGTATGGATAGATGTTGGTGTAATTCCGTCACATATTGGTTTTGAAAGTGCCATTAGTTTAGATTGTTGGCATTTAACAAGAAGTATTATGGCCGATAATACACCTTACTATGAAATGGGTTTTAAATTAACGCATACCTCTAAAAATGAACATTGGACTTCTTCATTATTGGTATTAAATGGATGGCAACAAATGAATCAATTAGAGATTCATAAAACACCTATTTTAGGTCATCAAATTGTTTATCAACCCGATAGTTCTTTAAAAATAAATAGTAGTTCATTTGTAGGTCATGTTAATAAAGAACTTGCCAGTGGTATGCGTTATTATCACAACTTTTACCTTCAAAAACAATTGACGAAAAATAAGTCAGTAATTGCAGCTTTTGACATAGGTAGACAGACTATTTCTTCGAATCATTTTGTATGGTATTCACCTCTATTGGGTTATTTGTATGAGTATTCAGGTCGAAAGAAAATAGCCTTAAGGTTAGAATACTTTTACGACCCCAATACCATTGTGATTTTACCAGCAACTGATCATTTTGAAGCCATTGGTGCATCTGTCAATTATGATTATAAGATTAATAAATACATGAATATCAGAAATGAATTTAAATGGTTAAAACAGTCGCAAAGCACTTATGCATTTTGTTCTGCATTAATAATTAAGCCGTTATAAAAGTAATTAAAGTCTGTAAGAGAAACCTACTCCCCAAAAAAAACTTTTGGTTTGGTAGTTGAGCATACCCATGGAAAAATCAATTTGAGATTTTTGGGAACTAGAATAGGTGTAACCTAATATATTTCCATGTTTAACTTCCTTTCCAAAAAAATAGTAATCTTCAAGAAAGATTGCACTTTTTTTACCCAAATTTAAACTGAAACAATTGCCTAAAAATAGTTGATTTTTAAATTGATTGTTTTCATAAACAGTTCCAATGTTTGAGATTAAATCAAAAGATTTAAATTCTTTTTGAATAACGGCAATAGCATCAAATCCATAGAAATTTTGGTTCAGGTTTAAAGGTATTTTTGCATTTAAAATGAGGGATACATTAACATTTTTTTTGAATTTTACTATGTGTTTTTTTAAACCTAAACATTGTAAGTTTATATTGTTAGAATCATAGTTTTTAATCATTTTATCATTGTAAAATGAATAATCAAAAATATATCTTAACTCAGTTTTTTTGTTTAGGCCATATCTAATTGTAAAAGAGGGGTAACTTTCTTGTTTCTCAATAAAGCTTAAGTAATCATATCCCACTTCGAATTGAAACTTATTTTTAGTTGTAATATTATACATGTCTGTAATTCCGGGCCTATCAAAAGTAATTTCTTCTTGAGATTTAAGAGTTAAATAACTTCCTAATACCAAAAAAAATGTTATTATAACTCTCAATACAGACATGTTAACTTTAACCCAAAGAAATTGCTTTTGCCATTATTTAGGTTATTTACAAATATATTATTTCTTCCCGAACTTCCAATTAAATGCAATTGAAACATTGAATGCTTATTGAGGGTAAAATCTACGCCTATTGAAGCTTGGTATTCAATATCTGTTTTGTAATATTGATTGGTTTTGTCTTCAATGGTGTGAAATCCATCCTCAACACTGTTAAAAATTTGAGTGGTTTTAAAGTTATAAACTGGGGCAACTCCAACACCCAAGTGAATGCGTTTATTTGTGTTTTTTAATGGCAATTTATAAAACAAATGAATGGGTAAATCAAAGGTATTGAATCTTAATCTAAGTCTATAAGTTGAATCAGGATTACCAATACTTTTGTCAGAATCAGGAAGTTTAATGCCTGCTCCTCTTTGCATAAAATTGAGACCTACACTTACCCCTATGTTTTTGGTAAAATAGTATTCTGAGCTAATTCCTAATCCAACACTTGGTTTCCTAAAATAGGTTGTGGAGTTACTGTTATCTATACTACTGAAATTTTGATAAAAATTAAAGCCTAAGAAAAGTTTCTTGTTTTTTTCTTGTCCATTAACACTTATTGAAATAAAATAAATGGATAAGAAAAGAATTATTTTTTGAGTTATTGATATATTTTTCATTCTTTGTGTGTGTTTTTTTTCATTATCATGTAAATAACTGGAAGTATTAGCAATGTTAAAATTGTGGCAGATATTAAACCGCCAATTACTACTATTGCCAGTGGTCTTTGAGTTTCAGAACCAATACCTGTTGATAGTGCTGCCGGTAATAAGCCTAAACCAGCCATTAATGCGGTCATTACAACTGGCCTAACTCTTGTTTTAGCACCTTCTCTAATTGCTTTTAGTTTGTCCCATCCCTTTTCAAGATTTTGGTTAAAGACACTCACTAAAATGACGCCATTTTGTACACAAACTCCAAAAAGTGCAATAAATCCAACACCAGCTGAAATACTAAAATTACAATTAGTTAGGTATAATCCTAAAATTCCACCAATTAAAGCAAAGGGCACATTAATTAAAACAATTCCTGCATCCAAAGGCGAACCAAACATAATGAATAGCCAGAAAAAAATTAATAGGATAGAGATTGGAACGACGACTTTGAGTTGTTTAGTTGCCCTTACCTGATTTTCAAATTCCCCATTCCACGTTAAAGAATAACCCTTTTCTAAATTGACATTTGTATTGACTTTTTCTTGAGCTTCGGCAATTGTACTCCCCAAATCTCTTTCTCTTACAGAAAATTTAATTGGAACAAATCGCTGATTATTTTCTCTATACACAAAGGCAGTTCCTGTTGCCAT
>JBIPNH010000189.1:0-3448 GCA_044373665.1 Bacteroidia bacterium | reverse complement strand
TTTGACCTCTACAGGTGATTTCCTCGAGTCCACTCGAGGAACTTCCTTTGAGGTAACCCAAAAAAATCTAAACCCCCAAAAACCACCGCATTGAATGGCACGTTTGGAAACCCAAGAAATATTTTTGATTTTTGAATATTTTGTGCCGTTGTTGGTCTAGGCTTAAAAGAAACAAAGAATTTAAATCTTGATTAAATTGCATTCGAAGTTGAAAACTTAACTCAAATGTATTCCATTGAATTCATATTTTTGCAGTTAGGTAAAGAATTAAAAAATTGAAAACTAGGAACACTTTTTTTGTACTATCTGCATTTTTTTTATTGGCATGCAGTCAAGATAAATCAAGGGTAAATAATAACCCCAAATCTGAGGACAACAAAGTAACCCTAATTATTCAACCTTTTGATGGATTTCCCGAAACTGAAACTCAAATTATTGCAGATGAACTAAGAAAAGTTTACTCAAAGGTTACTATTAATAAAAACAGTCCTTTTCCCCTTAATTCTATTAACTCTTCAGGGAAAAGATACCGAGCCGATTCTTTAATTAAATATTTAAGCAAACAAGCTCCCAAGAATACCCTTATTATTGGACTAACCAATAAGGACATAAGTACACAAAAAGGGAAAAACAAAGATTGGGGAGTGTTTGGTTTAGGCTACTGTCCCGGTAAATCATGCATCGCATCAAATTTCAGATTAAAAGGTAAAAATAGAAGCGAAAAACTATACAAAGTTGCAATTCATGAACTTGGTCATACCCAAGGCCTTCCCCACTGTCCCGAAAAAACTTGTTTGATGCGAGATGCAAAAGGCAAAGACGTATTAGACGAAGAGAAAGAATTTTGCAAAAAATGTAAACAGGTACTAATGAGTGCCGATTGGGCTTTAAAGTAAAAACAATAATAAAAAATGAATAAAAAATATCTAATAAAAAACATTAGCATCGTGAATGAGGGTTCTATCATCATAAATGATGTACTCATAGAAAATGGATTAATTAAAAAAATTGGTCCCATTAATGAAGACTCAGAAAGTCAGGTGATTGATGGCACTAATCAATTTTTATTTCCTGGAATAATTGACGGTCAAGTGCATTTTCGCGAGCCTGGACTAACACACAAAGGCGACCTATACACGGAAAGTAAAGCCGCCATTGCAGGAGGTACAACTTCATTTATTGACATGCCCAATACTGTTCCCAATGTATTGACAATGGAAATTCTAAACGATAAATACGCTATTGCATCCAAACAGTCTTTGGCTAATTATGGCTTTTTTTTAGGTGTCAATGGCGACAATCTTGATGAAGTAATCAAGCTTGACAAAAGTAATTTACTTGGTGTTTCGGATGATGGACTCTATTTCACAAAAAAAGGAAATTTACTGGCAGACAATCCTGAAACGATGGAAAAACTATTTGCTAACTGCAAATCAATTATTACCATTCATTCTGAGAAAGAGAGTATTGTGGAAGAAAACGAAAACCACTATAAAAATCTATATGGCGAAGACGTTCCTGTTAAATTTCACCCAATTATAAGAAGCGAAAAAGCCTGTTACGAAGCTACTAAAAGAGCAATTGAAATTGCTAATAAGCACAATGCTAGACTTCATATCCTTCACTTAACCACTGAAGCTGAAACACATTTATTCAGAAACGATATTCCTTTAAATGAGAAAAAAATAACGACTGAAGTCTCTGTTCATCATCTTTGGTTTAGTGACAAAGATTACGAAAAATTAGGCACTTTAATAAAATGGAATCCTGCTATTAAAACCGAAAAAGACAAAAATGGATTGTTAAAAGCCCTTTTAGATGACAGAATTGACATTGTAACAACAGACCATGCACCTCATTCTATCGAAGAAAAAGAAAAATCTTATTTCAATGCCATGTCTGGTGCACCTATTATTCAACATTCATTGAACATCATGTTAGAATTTTATAAAAAAGGTCAAATTTCTCTTGAAAAAATAGCTGAAAAAATGTGTCACAACCCTGCAATTCTCTATGACATTTCATTGCGAGGATTTATTCGTGAGGGTTATTGTGCAGACTTAACTATTGTTGACTTAAATTCGGACTGGACTGTAAATAAGGACAATATATTGTACAAATGTGGATGGTCACCCCTTGAAGGCACTACTTTTGGAACCCAAATTACTCATACTTTTGTCAATGGCAACTTAGTTTACAACAATGGACAATTTGACGAAAATTACAAAGGACAAGCTTTAGAAACAACTGAACAAGCTAGGCAACAGGCTTAAACATTACTAATAATGTTTAAAAATAGAAAACTTTTAATAGTAACAAAGCACAAAAAAGAAAGTGTTATTGCTCCCATTTTAGAAAAAGAATTGGGTGTTACTTGTTATACAGACGAGCATTTTGACACAGACCAATATGGCACATTTAGTGGTGAAATAGAGCGATTAAATGACCCTATTACAACACTAAAAAACAAATGTTTAAGTGCTATGGAACAAAATGATTGCGATTTAGCCATTGCTAGTGAAGGTTCTTTCGGGCCACACCCTACTTTATTTTTTGTGAATGCTGATGATGAATTTTTAATCTTTATTGACAAACAGAATCAAATAGAAATTATAGTAAGAGAACTAAGTACATCAACCAATTTTAGCGGTAAAGAAATCAATTCAAAAGCTGAATTATTGGATTTTGCTCAAAATATTGGCTTCCCGTCACATGGATTGATTATAAAAAACAATAAGAAACAAGGACAAATAATTGAAAAAGGGATTGTAGATTCAATAAGATTAAACGAAGTTTTCCAACAATTTAAAACAGACAATCAACCTATTTATGTAGAAACAGACATGAGGGCGATGTTTAATCCCACTAGAATGGAAGTGATAAAAACAGCAACAAGTAAATTAGTTTCTAAAATAAAGTCATGCTGTCCCAAATGTGAAATGCCTGGTTTTGACGTATGTAAAGCGAACAAAGGACTTGCATGCAACTTGTGTGGATTTCCAACTAACTCGATTTTGAGTTACATTTATGAATGTCAACATTGTAAATTTACAAAAACCGAAATGTATCCTCATAATAAGCAATTTGAAGACCCAATGTATTGTGACCATTGCAATCCGTAAATCCGATGTTTTTCAACTTGGGAGTGTTATATAACCCTACCCCCCGGCTGTCATGTGGACGAAGGAGACCTCTTTTCCGAACAGTTTTACGAAAACTCTCTCTTTGGTTGATTACATTCAACAAATTTCGGTTTTACGACTAAATTCATATTCACTTCATGTCAATTTATTCTTACTTTAGCTTCGCTGCGACTGCGTGGTTTTATGGGAAAAAAGTAAGCACCTAAGCGAAGCGACCTCACGAATTCAAAAACAAAACAAACAAAAATGAGTAAAAAGCCCACCACGAATGAATCCCGCAGTACTGCGGGACTAACAATTTGCCT
>JBIPNH010000067.1:0-11856 GCA_044373665.1 Bacteroidia bacterium | reverse complement strand
GGGTTTGCTTTTTTTGACCTCTACAGGTGATTTCCTCGAGTCCACTCGAGGAACTTCCTTTGAGGTAACCCAAAAAAATCTAAACCATCAAAAACCACCGCATTGAATGGCACGTTTGGAACACAAGAAGGATTTTTGATTTATGAATTTTGATTTTAGATTTTTTAATAAAGCTTTTTGTCATGGTGAGGTTCTTGAACTATAGATAAAATAACCCTTAAGTTGAGACCTACATCGACACCAAGCTCCCCGAAAGAAACATCTCTTCCCTACAGCTTTACAATGAGAACCGAGATGCCTCCGCTGTCGGTATGACAACCGGCAACAGATTCCGAAATAGATTCTGAAATAGATTCTGAAATAGATTCTGAAATAGATTCTGAATAAATTTTGAGGACAAAATTTTCCAGAATGACTGATACCTGCGCTGAACTTGTTTTAGGATGACTATTGGGAAATATAAACCCTTTAAACCCTTTTAACCCTTTAATCACCCAAACGCATAAACGCATAAACACCTATACGTCTAAACACCCAAACAATAAAAATTAATCAATCTTCAACCCAATCACATTGTCTGAACCATCGGCATTTTTACCTTCAATTAATAATGCTCCTTCCGCTTTTTCTAATAGTGCTTTGGCTTGTTGTGGGCTGCTAATGTTTTGTTTGTCGATTTTGGTAATAACAAATCCGTTAGGTAATTTCCCTTTGAATGGACCTGCACCAATTTTATCTACTTTTACACCATTGCTAATTCCCAATTGTGCTTTTTCTTCTTTGCTTAAAGCCGTTATAGTTAATCCTTTTACGGTGTTAGCTTCATTTTTGTCTGCCATGGAAATGGTTTCTTTGCCATCTAAGCCTTTCAATATTGCTGTGATTTCTTTGATGTCGCCTTTGCGATTAATCGTCATGTTTAATTTATCGCCAGGTCTAAATTTGCCAACTGCCTCTTGTAAATTTGAAACTGAATTGATTTCAATGTCATTGACTTTTAAAATAACGTCTCCTTTTTTAATGCCTGCTTTAAGAGCTGCACCACCTTCTGTAACATCTTGAACCATGACTCCTTTTAGCTCGGATAAACCTTCTTTATTAGCTAATTCTTGAGTTATTTCTTGAATAGATACGCCCAAAACGCCACGTTGTACTTTGCCAAATTTTAATAAATCATCCATTACCTTTTTAACCAAATTGACAGGAACAGCAAATCCATAGCCAGTGTAACTGCCAGTTTGTGAGGCAATAGCGGTATTAATCCCTATTAATTCTCCTTTGGTATTCACTAATGCACCTCCACTGTTCCCAGGATTGATGGCTGCATCGGTTTGAATGAAATTCTCAATAGCGTACTGATTGTCTTGACTTCTTAATAAATCAATACTTCGACCCTTTGCGCTAATGATTCCTGCTGTAACGGTACTTGTTAAATTCATAGGATTACCAACAGCCACAACCCATTGTCCTACTTTGGTTTCATCACTATTGCCAAATGACATAAAGAATAAATTTTTAGCTTCAATTTTCAATAAGGCTAAATCTGTTGTTTTGTCGGTTCCTATTAATTCTGCAACATAAGTGCGTTTGTCATTCATTGTAACTTCAATTTTGTTAGCATTGTCGATTACGTGATTGTTAGTAACAATATAACCGTCTTGTGAAATTATAACGCCACTTCCTGTTGCCATTCCTGGACCGCGTGGCATGTCAAACTCAAAACCATGGTCACGGAAAAACTCAAATGGGTCAACCCCTTTTTGACTGCCCGAAGAACGATTACTTTCTCCTGAATAATGTGATTTAATGTGAACAACAGTGGGGGTGCTGACTTCGGAAACTTTAACAAAGTCAAACCCATATTGTCCATTATCTTTGTTTTCAAACAAACTGGCAAAACGGGCATTTCTTTGTTGCATTTCGTCAAAATTACTGCCTTGAGATTGCGTAAAAAATAATTGATTAATTCCAAGGGCGACAATTCCACCCAATACGGCAATTGCAAAAATTCCTAATACTTTTTTCATTTTCATTTCTTATTTTTTGTTAAAATTTTATATTTCAAATTGTGTTCCAAAATTAATTAACTTTGTAACGCAAAATAGACCATAAAAGTTGTACCCTCATTTACCTTTATCGACTAAATTGTATTAATCATCCACAAAGGTGCTAGGTAGAAAAAAACGAAACGATTTAGAACTCATTGAAGCCATAAAAAGTGGAGATAGAAACGCCTTGATTCAACTTTATAAGGATAATTTTATGTCAATTAGAACATACGTGATTAATAACAATGGTAACAATGATGATGCAGAAGATATTTTGCAAGATGCTACTATTGTGGTGTGGGAAAAGGTTAAAAATTCCGAGTTTGTTCTTCAATCTAAATTGAGTACTTATGTGTTTGCAATTTGTAAAAATTTATGGTTGAAACGCCTCAATAAAAACAATAAAATGTCAGTTTTAGATGACAGTTTTTCTGAAAATTTGTCAGAAGAACCTATGCCTTTTATGAATCAAAACCATCAAATAGTGATGAAAATGATGGATACCTTGGGCGAAAAATGCAGAGATATTTTGCACATGTTTTATTTTGATGCCTTGGACATGTCCACCATTGCTAAACAATTGAATTACAATAATGCCGATACCGTAAAAGCAAAAAAACATCAATGTTTTAAACAACTTCAGGCTGAGTTTTTGTTGCAATATAAAAAAAGTGATTTTTTAGGAAATTGAAAACAAACGAAACACATATCGAATTATTTGATCAATATCTTTTGAATCAACTTTCTGAAGCTGAGAGAAAGGCTTTTGAAGAGAGATTGCAAAATGATTTGGAATTTAAAGAGGCCTTTGAAATTCATCAAATATTGGTTCAAGGCATTCAATTCCATGGTAAGGCAGAGTTAAAGGATTTCTTAAAAGAAAATGCTACTGTTACTTTTTGGGGAGGAAATATTTGGCCACAAAAAATGCGCATCGCTTCTGTTGCCGTTTTCTTGGTTTTTGCAGGGATGTATGCTTTGGTGCATTTTTATTTAAAACCTCAAAACCAATCGAATAACACAGCTATTGTTTCAGAAAAATCGACTGAAACGGTTCAGAGTAACCCAACTTCAATTGATTCAATACAAGCTCAACCTTCTACTGAATTGCCCAATTTGCTTAGTGAAGGGGAGGTGATGAACAATGAAATTCCTGTAATAGAAGAGGACTTTCAAAATCCTGTTGAAGCTTTGGATGATAATATAATAGAATATGAAATGGAATCAGAAGTTTCTGCAAAAGAATCAATGGATTATCAAGTATTAAAGGAACGCAAATTGTCTGACACAATATTGTTAGCAGTCAATATTCCTGTAAACTACACTTATAAAACAGATGCATTGAACAAAAGTCCCAAAAAATCAAAATCTCCAACGATACCAAGTAATACCCAAAATTCACCATTAAACAATAACTCGGGAGTTTTAAATACCGATACCGCATTTACAGCCAAAGCAGAATCCAATGAAACCAAAGGATTATCCAAAAAAATAGTTGGACCTGCGAAATACAATGTAGAGTTTTGGACATCGCCTATTAATTTTAAAGGATATAAGTTAATTAAACAAACCTTGCAATTGTATGGCTTGGGAAGTGCTTCGGTTCAATTAAAAGTGTTCAATAATCAATTGTATTTAATACACAAACAAACCGTTTATGTGTTGAATCCATGCATAGATGGTTGTGCTTACAAGCCATTAAATGATGAAGAGTTGGAGTCATTGTTATTAGATAATTAAAAAGAAAATTATGCATTTTGTAAAATATCAAGGCACTGGAAACGATTTTATATTAATAGACAATCGTGAACGCAAATACGATGCTATAGATGTTAAAACATTGTGTAACCCAAAGTTTGGCATTGGAGCAGATGGTTTAATGTTACTTCAAAATGTTGAGGGATATGATTTTGAAATGGTGTATTACAACAGCGATGGAAATATTAGTACCATGTGTGGCAATGGAGGAAGATGTATAGTGGCTTTTGCTGGAGAATTAGGTTTATTGAAATCAGAAAAAGTTAATTTTTTAGCCATAGATGGTCCTCATGAAGCCTTGTATTTGCCCGATTTTTCTAAAGAAAAGGTTGATACAACAGTTGAATTGCAGTTAAAAAATGTGAACGAAATTTCAAAAGTCGGTCATGATTTTGTGTTGGATACAGGTTCCCCGCATTACGTTCAATTTGTTGAAAAAGTAGATAAAATTGAAATCATAAAAGAAGCACATTTAATTAGATACGGAGAGAGATTTAAAGCCGAAGGTATCAATGTGAATTTTGTTGAAGTTGTTGATTCTCAAACCATCAAAGTAAGAACCTATGAGAGAGGCGTTGAGAATGAAACATTAAGTTGTGGCACAGGCGTTACGGCATCCTCAATTGCATTTTTATTAAAACAAAATAAGTTGACAACGGGCATACATACAGTTAATGTAAACACACCCGGAGGGGCATTAAAAGTTCGTTTTTTTTATTCTAATAGAGACAATGAATTTCAAAATGTAACCCTCATAGGCCCCGCAGTAAAGGTTTTTGAAGGGGAGATTGGGGTTGGTTAAGTGTATATTGGTTAATGGTATACTGGTTAATAGTTAAATGTAGAGACGCCTTGAGAGGCGTCTTTATATGTAGGGTATCGGTAGAGGCGCCATACATGGCGTTTGTAAATAGAAAATAATCCTCCAGAGGAGGAAAATAATAAGAATAGCCACGGGTTTTAACCCGTGGTTATGAGCAAACCCACACAGTTTTTTTGGCGTCTTTTTTGCTTTTGTTTTGCAAAAAAGGTGACAAAAAAGAGGGAATAAAAGAGGATGGAGAGAAAATGCCATAGGCAAAGCATTGAATCACCAGCAAGATACTAGCGAGAACAGGGTTGTGCTTTAGATTTGTAAATCACAAGCAAGATAATAGCTTTGAAGAAAATTGAAAAATTGAAAATCAAAACTCCTAAGACAATAAATTTGGAAAATAGATTGTTTTTACTATATTTGTTTTTTAAAACTAATTCAATTTTTATATAATGAACACTATTTTTACAACAATCAAATTTCGCATATTAGCGATAAATGCAATTCTCTCATTATTAATTAATAATTTAAATGCCACTGAGGTATATAAAAGCAAGTCTACAGGAATGGGTCCTAACATATTTAAACAATACAGCATGGTAAGGGCAAATAGCAATGATGGTTTTGTTTATTCGGGGACAACTAAAGCGCCTTCGGGACAAGATGTGATTCACATTTTAAAAACCGATGATAATTTTAATACAATATGGAGTTATTATTACCGTGAGAGCGAAGACCTTTATTTAAATTCAACAAAAATTTGTAAAACCTATGACAATTCTGGTTATTGGATTTGTGGTTATAATCAAATAGGCACACTAAGATATCCATTTTTGATGAAGATAGATAATAATGGAAATGTAACAGATCAAATAAGAATTCAATCACCAGGAGTGTTTTTAGATGTAGAACCAACTTCTGATGATGGTTGCATAGCTGTTGGTTTTAAGAGCAACTCAATTGAATTGGGTATAGTAAGTGGAGGAAGAAGAGGATTGATTGTTAAATGGAGTTCAACTTTAACTATCGATTGGGATAGAGTATTTAATGAACTAACAAGGCCTACAGGTGCAGAAAATGATTTATGGTATGAGAATGCAGAAAATGTGACTGTAGTTGGCAATGATTATTTTATTATGGGAACAGTAAGTTATTATGATGATGTTAATTATTTTCCACCTATTAGAACAGCATTAGGTTATTATTGTAAATTAAATTCATTTGGAAGTTTGATTTATGAAAATACTTTAAAATCTGAATTGGTTCCTTATGATGCTGTATTCGATTCTCAAAGTAGTAAAATTTATTTTGTTGGGATAGATGATCCAAGATTTGTCCCCTCAGCTTCTATCATAGGTGAAATTGATGTTTCTTCAGGAATTGTCAATTCAATAATCCCTTTTGAGGCAGCTCCAGGGAATCCGTTCCCACACATTCCCGTTCCATACAAAATAGAAATGGATGGAGATGAACTGCATTTGTTTGGTTATGTGAGAGAATATTTTGATGGCTCAACTTTATATACAGATATAATGATTCCATTTAGAGCCAGAATAAATAAAGTAACCATGACAGAAATAGATTTTTACATCAATCATACCAATGCTATACACACCAATCTATATCCATTAGAAGATGCAGGTTTTTTGAATGCACATGATAATGTTTATAATGTATTTAAATTTGCATCCTTGTATGTCCCAGAAATGGGCTTAATTTATAAAGATATATTAAACAATACCCAATGGGGCATGATTGGTTATTACAACCAAAGTAATACTCCACCAAGATATGATTTACATTTAATGAACTCTTTGGTACAAGGGGAGTGTGATGATTTAGATAGAAATTTAGAGTTTACAACACCAATTAGTGAAATTGCACACGATTGTTTGAATGTACCTGCATTAGAACAAATTGTTTTTTTACAAATTAATAGATTTATCATGTCTTTAGATTCAGATGAATGTGATTAAATTCATTTTTTTATGAAATATTTACTTTTTATTTTAATTTTTGGTTTTGGAATAATTGAAATGAATTCTCAAACTAGAATTCATACTGCCAATAGGTATCAAAGCGAGTATGAATGGATTGATAGTTCAAAAATGAAATTTGTTTATTACACCTACAGACCCATATCACTTAATAACATTTTTTCAAAAAAATTATTTCCTGATTCAGCAGATGTTTCTATTTTTTATCTAAATAAAAATATTTTTAATAACATTAAAATATACAGAGATAGTGCTTTTATTCCTAAAGATATTTACTGCACCAATAGGCAACCTTGCACTACAAATCAACCTTGTAATCCTACTTCAACTTCTTCATTTACAATATTTAGATACTCAGGCGTCATTGATTTTAATAAGCCACAAATAAAAGACACTTTAGATAAATATTCTATTTGTGATGTTGATGTTGTTTTTGCAGGTAACTTTTTTTCAAATCAATATATCAATTTTGATAAATTAAATTTCGAAAATCACAATAATGACTCTCAATATTGTTATTTTAGGATAAATCGATGTTTTAAGTGGAAGTCAGGAGATAAATCGCCAAAGTGTAGGGAATTTGAACCCATTAATGATATTTTCAGGGTTTTTAGAAAAGGTAATACCCAAATTGATTTTGGCGCTATTGAGAATTTTAACGATAGTATTACCTATGAGTTAACACAACCCATAAATTATTCTAACAAATTACTTTGGCCATTTGCATCAGTATACTCTTTAACTTACTATATACCTTCTTTTTGTAGATTTGGCGCTGCTTCTTGCACTCCAAGACCAGAATTTAGCCCACCTCAAGGATTTTATTTAAACCCCAAAACTGGAATATCTTTACATAATAATGCTATAGGTTACACATCAGGATTTAATCATGATAATTTTTTTACTTTCAATAATCTGTATTGCGTAAAAATTAAAACATACAAAAACAATAACTTTAATCAAAAGATTTTTGTTTCTGAACAAGTAAGAGTTGTTGACTACTCAACCGCCCGAACTAGTAAAGATTTAATAAACATGCCTGTTTTTATTCAAAATCTACCTTTGCGAAAATATGTGTGTGCGAATAAAAGAGACACCATCACGATTCGTTTACGAGATACGATGGCAGTAGATCAAGTGGTTCCAGATACAATAGCTTATCATGTCTATCAAAACCTGCCTGGAGGCACTTTTTGGGAGAGTCAATCTATCAGCAATAACAAAGAAATTAAAATTGCTTGGAACCCAACACTAGCAAAAGTAAATGATAATCCATATTTGTTTAATATCAATGCCAACGAGCAACGTTGTTGGCCTTACAGGGAATACGAATTCCGTTCATGTGAGTTTTATGTGGTTCAAATGCCCGAGTTTGCCATTCAAAAAAATATCCAAAACTGCGGCAGATTGGAGTTGAAAGCAGAAAGCATCAACCCAGATGAAAACACTTACAACTACCAATGGAATTTAACACATTCAAGTGGTTTACAATTAAGCTCATCAACTTTGAACTCAGCGTATAGTCTTCCTAAAAGCGGCAAATGGTATATTAGTTTAAGAGCCACCAATACCCGATATGGTTGTTCAAGTGTCTTTTTAGATTCTTTTGAAATAGCTTATGCTGCGCCATCGATTACAGTTTCTCCTAAATCTAGTATTTGCCAAAAGCAAACCTTAACCTATACCATTCAAAAAGCAGAAACCAAAACACCTTTGCAATACCAATGGCAAGTGGGCAATCAAACTTCAACAGACAGTTTTTTCACCCTCCAAGTTCAAGATAGTTTTAAAGTAAAACTCAGCATCACAGATAACAGAGGCTGTATTGCAACAGATAGTTTTGAGCAAAAAACGTTTCCATTTTACAATGTTCAAAAACTAAAAGACACTGCTGTTTGTATTGGGCAAAGCATCAGTCTATCTGCCAAACCAAACGCCTTGCAAGATTCTGTTTTGTGGTTACACAACAACAGCCAAAACCTATCAGAAACTTTACTAACTCCACAGGTTTACAAAGTGCAATACATAAACCAAAACGGTTGCAAAGCCATAGATAGTTTCACTCTGAAAAACAACGACCCCATCATTCCAGTTAAATACAACGACCAAACAGTTTGTAAAGGCGATACTGTAAATTTAGTGTTTTTTGTTTCCGGTAATGTGCAATACCAAAATGTTCAATGGCGAGAAAATGGGGTTTTACAAACTAATCCCAACCAATATAAAAAATCTATTCACCAAAATAGCATCATAGAAATCAGTGCAACAGGTTCACAATACAATATCACATGTACAGAGCAAGACACCATTCAAATTAATCTGCATCCTGAAAACACCAACCGCCTGCAAATTCTCAAAACAGACACTTGTCTAAAAAGCAATCAAATTCAGGCAAACATAGTTGGCAACACCAACACCCAAAGTCAAACCATTGCTTGGGGTGATGGAGTAGAAGAAGCGTATAACAATCAAACTCATCAATACAAGCAAGCTCAAAATTACCCAATAACGCTCTATTCCACCACCGAGTACGGTTGCAAAGACACGCAAAGTCAACAAATAGAGATATATTCTAACCCAATCCTTTTTGCTCAACTAAAAAAGGCAAATTTGTGTCAAAACAGTAATGCAGAACTTTTAATCAGCAGTATTCCCAACAGCACCCAACACCGCATCAATTGGGGCGATGGTAATAGTCAAAATAATGAAATGAGTGGTACGAAATTGCACACTTACACCCAAGCCAACAATTTTACTATATCCATTGAAGCAACAGACAATATTTGTAAAAGCGATACCACTATCTCCATAACCATCAATCCTCTGCCTCAAATCACCCTCACCGCAGAAAATCTCTGTTTGGGTGATAGTACAATAGTAAAAGTACAAAGCAATGGCAACCATCAATACACTTGGTCACCCCAAGGCACAGCAGTCAACAAAAACACCCAAAGCTATAAGTTTCCGCAAACGGGCAATTACGAAATCAAACTGCAAACCACCGACCTCAACCTATGCCAAAGCAGAGACAGCATCCGTTTCAGCATCATTGAAAGACCGAAAGCTGATTTTATTTATGCCAACCTCAGCAGAGAATTGAAATACAAATTTAAATTCATCAACCAAAGCACAAACGCCACGGGTTATGAATGGTTTTTCACCAAAACCAACACCCAAACAAGCACAGAAATCAGTCCTGAAATGGTATTTGTAGACACGGGTATTTATACCATCATCCTGATAACCGACAAAAACAAACAATGTTTTGATACCACACAAAAACAAGTGCCGATATTAGAGCAAATCGTTTTTTATCTACCCAATGTAGTCACCCTCAATAACGATGGTATCAACGAAACCTTTGGATTATCCAAAGAGCAAAAAGCGTTTGCAAAGGAATATCAACTCGAAATCTTCAACCGCTGGGGTGAGCGCCTGTTCAAATCCAACGACACCAACAAAGATTGGCACCCCACCAACATTCCGTTAGGTGTCTATATCTACCAAGCCAAAATCCGCGACCTTTATAATGTGTTGCACGAGGTGAAGGGTGTGGTGGAGGTGGTGAGGTAGGTTGTGGTTATTGGTATATTAGTTATTGGTTTATTGGTTAATAGTTAATTGTAGAGACGCCTTGCGAGGCGTCTGTATATGACAGTGTTAGGGTATTTTATAGACGCCTTGCTTGGCGTCTTCCAATTAAAGTGTATAAAAATTTAAATAAAAAAAAGCCCCGATTTAGTCGGGGCTTTTTAATGAATTTATTATTAATTAAGCTTGAGCGCCTTCTTGAACATAAGCTTCGATAGGTAAACAAGCACAAATCAAGTTTCTGTCGCCATGAGTATTGTTTACTCTAGCAACACTTGGCCAGAATTTTTTAGCTACAACAAACGGAAGTGGGAATGCCGCTTTTTCACGACTGTATGAATGATCCCAAGTGTTGTTACAAATTTCTGTTGAAGTATGTGGTGCATTTTTCAAAACATTGTCTACTTTATCGACTAAACCATTTTCGATTTCGCTTACCTCATTACGAATAGCAATCATGGTATCGCAAAATCTATCTAACTCAGACAAACTTTCACTTTCAGTTGGCTCAATCATCAATGTGCCTGCAACAGGGAAAGAAAGTGTAGGAGCGTGGTAACCATAGTCCATTAATCTTTTCGCTAAATCTTCAGCTTCAATACCTGCACTTGTTTTTAGTGAACGTGTGTCCAAAATCATTTCGTGCGCACAGAATCCGTTTTCACCTGTAAACATAATTGGGTAATGTTGTTCTAATCTTGATTTGATATAGTTGGCATTTAAAATCGCAATTTCAGTTGCTCTTTTTAATCCATCTGCACCCATTAATTTAATGTAAACATACGAAATTAATAAGATACTTGCACTGCCATAAGGAGCCGCAGATATCGCAGAAATCGCTTTCTCTCCACCCGTTTTTACAACTGCGTGTCCTGGTAAATATGGTTTTAAATGTTCAGCAACTCCAATTGGTCCCATGCCGGGTCCGCCACCACCGTGTGGAATACAGAAAGTTTTGTGTAAATTTAAGTGACAAACATCTGCACCAATCAATCCCGGACTAGTTAATCCTACTTGTGCATTCATGTTTGCTCCATCCATATAAACCTGACCGCCATGTTGGTGAATGATGTCTGTAATGGTTTTAATGCCAGATTCATAAACACCATAAGTGGAAGGGTAAGTAACCATAAAGGCAGCTAAATCATTAGAATATTGGGCCGCTTTTTCTTTAAGGTCTTCAATGTCAATGTTGCCATTTTCAAGATTTTTTACAATCACGATTTTCATTCCCGCCATTGCAGCACTTGCAGGATTTGTACCGTGAGCCGATTCAGGAATCAAAGCAATGTTACGATGACCTTGGCCAATATCTTGTAAATAAGCTCTAATAACCATTAATCCAGCGTATTCACCTTGTGCCCCAGCATTTGGTTGAAGACTCATGCCAGTAAATCCTGTAATTTCTTGTAAGTCAGCAGAAAGTTCGTTGATCATTTCCAAGTAACCCTCGGTTTGATCGGCAGGTACAAATGGGTGAATTTGGTTAAACTCAGGCCATGTTACTGGAATCATTTCTGTCGTTGCATTCAATTTCATGGTACAACTACCCAATGAAATCATGCTGTGACACAATGATAAATCTTTAGATTCTAATCCTTTGATATATCGTAACATTTCATGCTCACTTTGATATTTATTAAACACA